>CAIJTL010000255.1 GCA_903823545.1 uncultured Planctomycetaceae bacterium | reverse complement strand
TCACCTCTGCGGGATTCCATGCTACTCCGACCCGTGCCAAGTTTGGATTTAACTGCTTAGCCATTCGCAATGAGTCGGCAACAGGGGGCAACGTACCGATGCCGACCATGTGAGCGGGATGATCTAGCGGTTCTTCACCGACGCCCACACCTGATTTCGTCGGATCAGTCACGAGCCCAAAAACATGTGGAACTTTTCGTTGCTTATTCGCGTTCGCGACCGCCTGCAAACAACTAGTCGTGAGTGTAATAACCAGGTCGTAACCGCCACCGGTCAATTCTTGAGCCATCGCGTTTAACGTCGCCATGTCACCTTCGGCATTAAACCGTTTCAAAGTGAGCGAGCCACCCTCTTGATATCCCAACTCTTTCAATCCAACGATCACTCCAGTTGCCCCCTCATCGAGAATCGGCTGTGAAGTCATCTGTAAAAGCGCGACTTTGACTGCTCGAATTGAACGAATATTGCTGGTACCGAAATTATTCGTTGCGCTAAGCGAAGTGCGTTTGGGACTATCAGACAACAACAAAATCATCGACGCGAGCAGTATAAGCAAAATGCCCAACCACAACCGTTTAACAATTTCAAGCATCGCCGCCCTCTGCAACTGTTATGACGCAAACTAAAAACAAGATTAAGAAGCGAAATCTGCTGCTGTCAACTGTTGGCGACGGTTGAAAATGGTGGCACTGGGGAGACACGTGCTCTTCCGCCAGTTCTTGTGCTGGTCTCCGATGGTCAGCCGACGGATAGCTTCAAGGCAGGTCTCCATGAATTAGAGTGAGCGCGAACCAGTACCAGTCTTGACGGTTCGATTAAGTTGACGGTTTGTTTTTTTACAACTGTTTCAACTTGGAGGCGCGTGTGGTCAAAATAATCAGCCGTGTCAAAATCCATGATGAGCATGGAAGTTGCGACGTACAGGAAAAGCGATTCTCGGCTGTCGCAGGCCGCACCGCGGAGTTCGGCGCCGAAGGAGTCGGATTGGCAACACGCCGCGCCCTACTTCACAAGTCGCGACCGCTCATCTGCGTGGCGAGTTCGTTGTTACTCGCAGACGCGATCAGCGCCAGCAGTGGGTGGAAGATTTTGGCAGTCATGCTATTTTCGCAACTCGTTATTGAGGTGGATTCTGACCACCGCCAGCGCTTATCAAAGTTGTTGACCGGTGAGGACTTCAGCGAGGAAGTTGCGATGTAAGTTCTCGGTGGCACAAGAGATTGTCAATGAATGGGAATTATGCCGCCAGCGGTTGTTGGGAGGCAAAAGCCGCAATCGGCATATCACCCAATATGCCAACTGCGGGCTATCACCGGAATTCGGGGCAAAAACGGAATGCCTTAGTCTTCATACAAGCGATGTCCACCAATCCCACCGAGCTTGCCTCGGCGGATTCGGGCTTTGCCACTACGCCGAGTTTCAGTCGAAATCATGACCGCCGTAGTGCCAAAGCCCGCGAGCCATCGAGACAAGCTCGATGGGGCTGTTGTTTGCGGCTTAGCTTTCGTGGCCTTTGATCGTTATCACCGAAGGCGATGTTGTTTCTGCAAGATTGTGGCGTGACGCGGAGAGGCCGTGAAAATTTCGTGGAGCACGTTTTCAACATGCTCGAAATGACGTTGATTGCGCACGTTGGAAACGTGCCCCACGGCAGTTCTTCACAAGTTTGGAGCGTCGTGCCGCATTGCGGCTTCGCCTCGCTATGTATTGACAAAGCCGTTTCGCCATCTCGCCTCTGGCACGATGCGATTCCATTTGGGCGATCCGCTGCTCCTACGGTGATCAGGATTGAGCAAACAGTGACTACCTCATCTCGGGCTTAAATTGCGAGCGTGGTTCTTCCGCAAATGAATCCGTATTCGTAACCTCAAACCCGAAAGCTGTTGTGACTCAACTCAACACCTTCAACATCAACGTCCGCAACTACAGAATCGCAGCGCATGATTTCGTTTCCCCAAATCGCATTGACGCTTGGAGATGTTGCAGGGATCGGCCCGGAAGTCGTGGTGCGGGCTTGCTTGGATAATCGAGTTCGGATTGCGTGTCAGCCAGTTGTCATCGGGCATCCGGAGATCGTTCGTCGAGTGATCGCGTATGTCGGTGCAAAGGTCGAAGTGGCCGAAATGTCGCAGCCTGACGACCGAGTACCGCTGGGGCAAATCGCTTGTTGGAATCCGCCGGGCAGTTCGTCGGACGTCGTGGATGTACCGCTCGGACAAAATGATCGCCACGCGGGGCAAGCGGCGTTTGAGTACTTGGTGGCAGCGACTCAAGAGACGTTGAAGGGAACGTTCGCCGCGATCACGACCGCTCCGCTGAGTAAAGCGGCGCTGCATTTAGCGGGACATCATTATCCGGGACATACCGAGATTCTCGCCGAACTTTGTGGTGTGCGTGACTTCGGCATGATGTTGTTTTTGCCGTCGAGCAGTTCGGTGAAATCGCCGCACGGATTAGGTGTCGTTCACGTCACATTGCATACGTCGATTCGGAGCGTGCCCGATTTGATCACGACGAACGGTGTGCTGGAAAAGATTGAGTTGATTCAACGCTTCATGGAGCGTGTCGGCTGTGCTGCGCCGCGTGTTGCGGTCTGTGCATTAAACCCGC
Source organism: uncultured Planctomycetaceae bacterium (assembly GCA_903823545.1). Classification (GTDB taxonomy): domain Bacteria; phylum Planctomycetota; class Planctomycetia; order Planctomycetales; family Planctomycetaceae; genus SXKJ01. The sequence continues at coordinate 608 of CAIJTL010000255.1, read as the reverse complement.
ATGCGGGTGAAGAAGGACTCTTCGGCGATGAAGAGTCCCGATTGATTGCACCGGCTGTCCGAACGGCCTGCGAACGAAGTCGATTGAGCGTCTCTGGGCCACATCCCGCCGACACGTTGTTTCGTCGAGCGGCCTCTGGTGAGTTTGACGCAGTGGTCGCGATGTACCACGACCAAGGTCATATCGCTTTTAAGTTGATCAGCTTTCAGAACGCCGTGAACGTGACGCTCGGCCTACCGATCATCCGCACGAGTCCCAGTCATGGCACCGCCTTTGATATTGTGGGACAACATGCGGCCGATCCGTCAGGAATGATCGGAGCAATTCTTGTCGCAGCGCGGTTGGCTGGTGCCGAAGTGCGGTGATCGTCATTCTTCACGAGGCCCTGAGTGAGATGATTTCGATGGGCCGAGTGGCGTCAGCCGAAACGCGATTGCGTCCGGTTTTTCCTCAGTCAAGCGGCCCCATCAAGCTTGCCTCGGTGGCTCGCGGGCTTTTGCACTACTTGACTCAACATTTCAAGTGAAAATGGCCGTAGTGCAAAAGCCCGAATCCACTGAGGCACGCTCAGAGGGGTTTGCAAACATTGCTTGGTTGAAGTTTTAGTA
>CAIJTL010000254.1 GCA_903823545.1 uncultured Planctomycetaceae bacterium | reverse complement strand
CTTCTTCTGTAACTTTCCCGCAATTTCGAGTTCACCCTTGGCTGTGTTGATTCGTTGCAATTCGGTTTCGTATTGCTGCAACAGCGTTACTGCCGCGCGAGTCACTTCCCCAAAGATGCCACCTTTGCTTTGATCGCTGGAAAGTTCTGGATGTTGCAGCCGAGCTGTGGCTTCCTTCTGTCCGCGATGGACCCAAACAGCAGTCAAAAGACTTCCAGAAACTGCTGACCCCGCCACACAGAGCGGAACCGTCAAACTGCTGGAAACACAGGCCGACAGCGCGACCCCGACAGCTCCGACGCTTAACGCGGGCCATGCTGCGTTCCACAGCGTGTGACGATTCCATTTCATTCGATGCAATCCTGCGTTTTGACATAATCGGCACAACGCCAATCCGGCATGGCCGAGCAAAAGTAGGTCACGTTCCGCAGTCTGTCCAAAAGCAAGTTGAAATTTGCTGAAGTCTGTGAAAGCGACGTGCGCTTGGAACGGTTTCACCGCATAACTAAAACCGTATCCACAAGCATTTCCCGCTGTCACAAGCTGCGACCTTCAGGCACAGAGGCAAGCAGTCTGCTTGCACTAAGAAAAAAGGCGAACTCATGATGCGACTTCACGGACGCAGTTACCTCAACGGCGAACCGATCTGTGTCAGTGTTGAAGGCGAGCGGATTGCTCGTGTTGATCCCGCGTGGCCCTCAGCCGATTCGAAGTATTGGCCTTGGATCGCACCCGGCCTGTTCGATTTGCAGATCAACGGCCACAAAGGGATTTGGTACTGCGATCCGAAACTAACCGCAGATCAAGTCTTAGAAACGTTTCAGGCACATTTCGCCTTCGGAGTCACTCGACTGTGCCCCACGTTGATCACCGCCAGTTTTGAGGCGTTTTCTGCTGGATTATCAGCGATACGCAAGGCGTGCGAATCCGAATCGTGGGCGCACAAAATGGTCCCGGGGATTCATCTCGAAGGTCCGAATATCTCGCCCGAAGATGGACCGCGTGGAGCACACCCGCTGTCGCAAGTTCGTCCCGCTGATTGGGACGAATTCAGCAAGCTTCAAGAAATCTCCGGCAACAGAATTCGGTTGGTGACGATCGCTCCCGAAACGGAAAACGCCGTCGAGTTCATTCGGCGAGCGGTCGCGTCTGGAGTCACGATTTCGATCGGCCATACAGGAGCGACTCCCGAGCAAGTCGCTGCTGCGATCGACGCCGGCGCGACGATGAGCACTCACCTAGGTAACGGCTCTCACGGAATGTTGCGACGACATCCTAATTACATTTGGGAACAGCTCGGTGACCACCGGTTATTCGCTTGCTTGATCACCGACGGCCATCATCTTCCGCCGAGCTTCATTCGCTCGGTGATGCGTGCGAAATCGTCATTGCACACGATCATCACGTGTGATGCTGCTGGATTGGCTGGTTGCCCGCCAGGTTTTTATCAAATCGAATCCGGGGCAGTGGAGATCTTGCCAGAAGGAAAGATCGTCGTTGCTGCGAACCCGCAGTATCTCGCCGGCTCCGCGCAATTAACCGATGCTTGCGTGGCACACGCGGTCAAAGTCGCAGGTATCTCTCTGCGTGACGCCTGGGATATGGCCAGCCGCAACCCCGCGCGTGCTCTCAGATTTGAAGAACACCGACTCGCACGAGGTTCGCGAGCCGATCTCGTCCTATTCGATTTCTCCGGTCCCGGAGACGACATCAATGTTCGCGCGACAATCGCAGCAGGAGAGCTGCGATTTGGGAATGTGCCGTCAAATAAGCAGTGAATGCTTCCTGCATTTAGCGGTCAAGTTGGAAGACCGGCGCTTGCGAGCGTTCGGCGGTCTTCCTAGCCTTCCGCCCCTGTTTCAGCCGTTGGTGGTCTTGGAAGATTTTCACTTTATCTCACAACAACACAGCACTCTTATGACAATCACGATCAATGTTGGTCACAGTCCCGATCCCGATGACGCGTTTATGTTTCACGCGCTGGCGAACGACAAAATCCCAACGGGGAATTATCGCTTCACTCACACACTGCAAGACATTGAAACGCTCAACCATCGCGCGTTTCGCGGTGAGTTGGAACTGACCGCCGTCAGTCTGCATGGCTACGCCTACGTGACCGACAAGTACGCTTTGTGTGCGTGCGGGGCGAGTATGGGAGATAACTACGGCCCGATGGTTGTGGCTCGTGAGCCGATGGGGATTAGTGATCTGCGCGGCAAAAAGATCGCAATTCCTGGCACACTAACGACGGCGTTTCTGGCCTTGAAGCTGTGTCTCGGCGACACGTTTACTTACGAAGTTCATCCGTTCGACGAGATTCTCAACATCGTCGCTGCGGGTCAGGCTGACGCTGGCCTCATCATCCACGAGGGGCAGCTCACTTTCCAAAACCAGGGGCTCCATCTGGTGGTCGATCTCGGTCGCTGGTGGCACGACGACACGGGCCTGCCGCTGCCGCTCGGTGGCAACGCGATCCGAAAAGACCTCGGACAAAAGGGGATGGAGGAAGTCACCGCATTGCTCAAGCAGAGCATTCAATATGGACTCGACCACCGAGCCGAAGCGCTCGCACACGCCCTGCAATACGGTCGCGACCTCGACCGCAGCCAAGCGGATAAATTCGTCGGCATGTACGTCAACGATTGGACGCTCGACTTCGGCCCACGCGGCCGTGAAGCGGTCGCGACGTTGTTACGCCGAGCTTACGAAGCGCGGATTATTCCGAACCCAGTGACCTTGGAATTCATTGGGTAGGAAAGTCGCTTGGACGCAGACTTTTGAAACGCAGAGGGCGCGGAGGGATTCGCAGAGAGCGCGGTGGTGGCAAGGGTGGATTTAAATCGGATCACATCAGAAGTCATTGGATGTGCGATTAAGGTCCATCGGAGACTTGGTCCTGGCTTGTTGGAGTCGGCGTATCAAATCTGTTTGGAGTACGAATTGCGAAAACTTGGTTATCAGGTCGATCGCGAAAAGCCGGTCCCGTTGATTTACGATGATGTCAAACTCGATTGCGGTTTCCGAGCAGATTTGATGGTTCAAGGCTTGGTGCTCGTCGAGTGCAAAGCTAAAGAAAGTCTGCATCCGGTCGACAAGGCGCAACTACTTTCGCACTTACGGCTGCTCAATTTACAAGTCGGCCTTTTGATCAACTTCCATGAAGTCGTCGTGAAAGACGGTATTCATCGCATCGTCAACAACTATCGCCCCGACCTCGAATTGCCTGACTCCCCTTGACCTCAGCGATCTCTGCGTGCGGCTCCCTCAGCGACCTCTGCGTTTCAAAAAAACTATCACCAAGAATCTCTCACCCAGGACTCCCCAACATGAGCGTCAGCTATCTCCAATCTCTCTTCGGACTCGATGGACTCACCGCAGTCGTTATCGGCGGCACTGGAACTCTTGGCGGTGCGTTTTGCGACGCGCTCTCGGGGGCTGGGGCTCACGTGTTGGTAGTTGGTCGCGACGAAGTCGATGGCACTGCTCGCGCAACAAGCATCCAGAATG
>CAIJTL010000253.1 GCA_903823545.1 uncultured Planctomycetaceae bacterium | reverse complement strand
TTACCTTTGAGACTGGCATAGCGTTCTCAGTCGGAGTCGGCATCAAAAGAGGATCCTCAAAAAGTGACCGACTGCTCGGTTGCGGTTACGGTGGTCGATTCTCTGACAGTAACAGTTGTCGTCGCAAATCACGATGAGTGAACGTTCTGTCGAGAGGCAATCGGCTATGTCTCGGCCGCGTTGCGAGGCGTTTGAAGCGAATGGGGCTTCGTTAGCAACTCATACATTTCTGGACGTCGATCGGCGAGCCGGTCGATCGCGTGCTTACCTGGAACACGAGTGACTCGTTTGTTGCGAGACTGCTGCGGATCGATGTCCGCATAGAGGATCGTCGGCTGTGTGCTTTCGGTGCTCGCCAGCGTGCAACCGCTCGGACCACAGATGCGGCTGCGACCGATGAAGGGAAAGCCGCGCTCTTCCCCAACTCGATTGACCGCCATGAAGAAGACCGCGTTTTCCATCGCTCGCGTATTGAGTGTGTGCTCGGCAACGCATTCCGCTCCAGGGGGCCAGTTCGTCGGGAGTACGATTAAGTCCGCGCCCAACAAAGCGAGCGAGCGAGTCGCTTCCGGGAACGCCGCGTCGTAGCAGATCAGCATCCCGACCTTTACGCCGTCGATCTCGAAGACTGCGAAAGGGCGATCGCCGTAGGTGGTTTTCATGTCGATGCCTAAATACGGCAGATGCACCTTGCGATAGGTTCCAATGAGCCCGTTCGGTCCGACAAGAGCCGTTGCGTTAAAGAGACAATCGCCCTCTTTTTCCAGGAGACCAAACACCGCGAAGACGCCGAGTTCCTTGCAGGCAATTGCGAATTGCTCTGTCGCTGGCCCAGGAAGCGTTTGAGCATGAGGCATAGCTTCATCGATACTGCTGAAGCAATATCCGCTCAACGCACATTCGGGGAAGACGGTGAGTTTCGCACCGGCCGCAGCGGTCTCTCTCAGCTTGGTCAGCATCGCTTGCAAATTGGCCTCGGGCTGACCGAGGGCTACATCCATCTGTACTCCAGCAACTCGCATTGGGCGTCCTTCCATTCGTAGCACAGGCGGCTGACCTGCGTGAATTGTTTCGATGAACTCACAGGTGAGTCGCCTGTGCTGCGAGAGACTGTATCTCGGATGTGGCTAGGGATCGACCACGACGGTGGCTCTGAAAACGAAAACAGCCGGAGTTAAATCTCCGGCTGTTCGAGTACTTTGCTGATGAGCAAGAGCAGATCACATCCACTCTTTGATCACTCGGCCCTCAAGCAATCGCACGGGGCGGCCGTCTGGACTTTGTACGTGGAGATCGAGCGGTAGGCCGAGCTTCGAATAAAGAGTCGCGGCGATGTCGGCGCTTTGATATTCGTTCTTCGCGACAAGTCCGCCATCGGCGTCAGTTGCTCCGAGGACACTGCCGCCCGGAATACCGGCTCCGGCCATGATGGCGAAACCGGTGGTTGACCAGTGATCGCGGCCGCTTGCGCTGTTGATTTTCGGAGTGCGACCGAAGTCCGTCAGCCAACAGACCAACGTCTTGTCGAGCATTCCTTGTTCTTCGAGGTCCGCCAAAAGTGTCGGCAGCGCTTGATCCACTGGAGGAATGCGGCTGTCCTTCAGGCTCTTGAAGTTGTTCGCATGAGTATCCCAACCGCCGTCAGTTACTGTGACGAAGCGAACTCCCGATTGAACCAATCGCCTCGCGAGCAGACAGCTTTGGCCGAACTTCGTGCGACCGTAGCGATCACGAAGCTTCGGGTCTTCCGCTTGAATCTCGAACGCACGCTTCGTTTCCGGAGCGGTGATCATGTTGAGCGCCGTCTTGAAGTGCTCATCCAACGCGGCAAAGCGTTCGGGTTGCACATCGGCTTTTTTCTGCAAGGCGTCGACGGTGTTGAGCATTTCGCGACGGCGATCAACTCGCGTCATCGAGACTCCTTGTGGCGGAGTGATATCGCGAACCGTGAAGTTGTCTGTGTTTGGATCGCTCAGCATTTCAAACGGGTTGTGTGCGATTCCCAAGACGCCAGCAGTACCACCACCGAAACGATGATCAACACTGCTTCCAAGCTGAATGAACGGTGGCAGCACAGACTTGAATCCGTGATACATGCTGACGACTGAGCCATAAGTCGGGTATGTCAGCGCGGGATTAAAACGTCGGCCGGACATAACCCATTGGTCTGCGGTCCCGTGACTACCGTTGAGCGGATTCCAGCCTCGCAACAATCCATATCGCTTCAATTCGCGAGCCATGTTGGGCAGGATTTCGGTGAACTGCACGCCGGGGATCGCAGTGTCGATCACCCCGAACTCACCTCGGACACTCACCGGTGCATCAGGTTTTGGATCGAACGTGTCGTGATGTGAAGTTCCCCCTTGTGTCCAAATCAGGATGCAATTCATGTCGCTGCCGGAAGAGACACCGGTCTTGGCAACCGCCTGCTTCGCGGCAAGAGCCATCGGCAGAGAGACTCCCAAGCCAGCCAATGAGCCGACCTGCAAGAAGCCTCTGCGAGAAATACGCTCACAATCGCGGAAGTTGCTGGTGAGAAAATTCAGCATGGCGAGACTCCGTGGCAGGGTTTTACAGGTGGGATCAACCGCGCAAAGCGGGAAAACGAACCGTTGGGAGGGACAACACTATGGCCGACTGGCTTTCTGAAATCAACACGTGCTTATGCCAGCCCGACAAATTATGCTATCGGCCATGATCGCCAGCGGCGTGATTTTGATATCTTGTTTCCGCCTAACCTCCCTCCCACACGGCTCCGGATGATTAAATCGCTGGTGCCGCCCCGCAAAACGCCCACCCTTGGAGGCTGTTTCATGATCCGGCTATCGCTCGCGGTTGTGTTTTCATTGGCTTGTTTGACTTTAGGAAATGTGGCAACGGCTGATGCCCCAGTTGGTTTCTCGGTGAACCCTGGCGAAGTGCGACTGTCCGGCAATCTCGCCCGCTCGCAAATAGTCATCACGCGATCGGACGCCAGCGGACAGATTGGTGAGCGGTCGGACGACCTGACTCATGGTGCGATTTTTCAGTCGAGCGATTTGAATGTCGTGACCGTTGATTCTCGCGGGCAGTTGTTGGCGAAAGCGAATGGCTCAGCAAAGGTCAGTGTGAAAGTCGGCGATGTACTGAAGGAGATCGCCGTCACGGTTGAGAAGATCGAACCGACTCCGAAGTTTGGTTACGTCGAACACGTCTCCCCGATTCTCAACAAAGCGGGTTGCAGCATGGGGGCTTGCCATGCTGCTCAATACGGGCAAGGTGGTTTCAAACTGTCGGTCTTCGGCAGCGAAATGGATCAAGATCGCGAGGCAATCGTCCGCGACCGTGCTCAACGACGGCTGAGTTTTCTGGAACCGGGCGAGAGCCTTTTTCTCAAGAAGCCGGCGATGCAACTCCCTCACGGTGGGGGTAAGCGGCTTGCGGCCAATTCAGTGGATTATGAGATCCTCAAAACGTGGATCGCGAACGGAGCACCTGCCCCGGATGCAAAGGCCCCTTGGGTGACTAAGGTCAGCGTCTTTCCGGTCAAGCGTGTCGGGGTCGTCGGGCTGAAGCAACAACTCCGAGTTGATGCGACCTATTCGGACGGCACAACTCGCGATGTCACCGCTTGGGCGAAATACGACTCGATGGACGACGGAATGATGTCCGTGAACAGCGACGGACTCGTCACCGTCACGGGACAGGGACAAGCTCCGATCATGGTCCGTTTTGAAGGACAGGCAGAAATCTCTTTGTTCGTAATTCCGTACCGCGACTCGATCGAATTGACCGGCTGGCAGAACAACAACTTTATTGACGAACTCGCGTCCGCAAAATTCAAAGAACTCGGCATCGATCCGTCGCCGCTGTGCGACGACGGAACTTTTCTTCGCCGAGCGTTCCTCGATGCGACTGGCTCAATGCCGACGATCGAAGAGACGACCGCGTTCCTCGCCGACACCGATGCGAACAAGCGGACCAAGCTCATCGACCGGCTGCTCGGACTGACGGGTGATCCGAAGCTCGACATCTACAACGATGCGTACTCGGCGTGGTGGACGCTGAAGTGGTCAGACCTGCTGCGCAACACGACCGCTGGCCGAGCCGAGCAAGGGATGTGGTCTATGCACAACTGGCTGCGTACCGTCTTTCGCGAAAACTGGCCTTACGATCGCCTGGTTCGCGAATTGGTGACAGCGAAAGGTTCCGTCTTCAGCAATGGCCCGGCGAATTACTACAGCGTCAACAACAACCCGACCGAGGCGACGGAGGCGACCGTGCAATTATTTCTTGGCGTGCGGATGGAGTGCGCCAAGTGCCACCATCATCCGTTCGAGAAATACACTCAAGGGGACTACTACGGCTTCGCGGCTTTCTTCGCACGAGTCAGTAATAAGACCAGCGAAGAATTCGGCCTCTTCGGCGGTGAGTCGGTTGTCATCGTGCGCAACGCGGGCGAAGTGAATCATCCGAAGACCGGCAAGCGTTTGCCGCCGACGCCGCTCGAAGGTGAGCCGATTGATCACCCGCTCGACCGCCGCATCGCGCTCGCCGATTGGATGACGTCGAAAGAAAACGCGATGTTCGCGCGGTCGATCGTCAATCGCTACATGGCTTATCTGATGGGGCGCGGCTTGGTTGATCCCGTCGACGACATGCGTTCGACCAACCCGCCAAGCAACCCGCCGCTGATGGACGCCCTGGCGAAACACTTCACCGACAGTGGCTTCAACCTGAAGCAACTGATGCGAACCATCATGACTTCCCGCCTGTATCAGCTCGATTCGCAGCCGACCGCGACGAACGCCAGCGATCACCGCTTCTATTCGTATTACCGAGTCAAACGCCTCTCCGCCGAAAGCCTGCTCGACGCGATCGACCGAACCGCAGGAACGCAAACAAAATTCAGAAACCTGCCTCTGGGGACACGAGCGATCGAACTCCCCGACGCCGAGTACCCCGATTTCTTCCTCAACGTCTTCGCGAAACCAAAGCGAGCATCCGTCTGCGAATGCGAACGCTCCCCCGATGAAAACCTCGCTCAAGCCCTGCACACCCTCAACGGCGACATCCTCACCAACAAGATCACCGACGCCAAAGGACGAGTCGCAAAACTACTCGCTGCCGAGAAAGACAAGCCTGCTAAACCCCATGACGAAATCGTCCGAGAACTCTACCTCGCCGCCCTCTGCCGCCAACCCAGCGACGCCGAACTCGCCGCCAGCAAACAGTTCCTCGAAAAATCCGGTTCACCGAAAGAGTGCTACGAAGATTTGCTTTGGGCGTTGATCAACAGCAAGCATTTTTTGTTTGTCCGTTGATCATGAGTAAGAAAGAAGCGAACCACCAAGACACGAAGGCTCAAAGACTTTGGTTTGTGCCTTGGGGGTTCTTTCCCCGTTAGTTGAAGGAATTGCGATCATGCGACGACTCATTTACGCCATAGCCTTGAT
>CAIJTL010000252.1 GCA_903823545.1 uncultured Planctomycetaceae bacterium | reverse complement strand
TGTCTTGGCGATTGCTTGCAGGGCAGGGCCACCTTCAATCGTTGCGGTGCCGACGACTTGCAAGGTCGCAAGCCCCTCATGTGTTGTCGGCGCAGCAGCGATGCGTCCGACGAACTCGATGGCATCTGCGGGAATGACGTTCGGTTCGAGCGTCACACCAGAGGGAGTACCTCGCAATTCAAGACGAATCTCCCCTTTGTACTCAGTGCGATTCACCTTTAAGGCCAGCGGCTGAAATGTCCCCTGCGGCACGGTGATGTCAGCCACTTCTGACAACAATTGGAACTGCGGCCCGCCCGCTCGGAATTCAATGCGATACGCGAACTCTGGGCTGCCGTCACGAGCGACGTCACGTACTTGCAATCGATAGAGGCCTGCCTTGCCCGCGTTAAATGCAAAACTCGCGTCATCAAGTTCTGTGTCGTCGACACGTCGAACTTCGCGTCCGTCGGCGTCGAACATCACCAGTTCCAAATCTGCCGCAGAGCCAATCGTGCGTGCGAAGCCTTGGATGTTGAGCTTCTGATCTTTGACCAATTCAAAGGCAAACCAATCGATATCACCAGGCTTGCCAAGCACTCCATTGAGTGTGGCCGGTACCTTGAGTTCGCTGTCACCCGCCACGATCGTGGCTGTCTCAATGGTGTCGTTGGGTTCGACCTCAACATGAGTTGGAAGATCGGTGATCGTCAGTGGAATCCAAGTGGCGAGCCCGTTTGGCGAAAGCCTTACTTCTTGAAAGAAACTTCTCATCGGTTGGTTGGGTGCGACATCAATCGGCAGTTGCAGTCCGGCAACCTGCGGAAAATTGAGCACGGTTGATTCACCAATTCGAATCGCCGACGGCACCGATGCCCGAGCCTCGGGAAAGTCACCCATTCGCAAGACATAGTGCCAAGTCGGATGCCCCTCGAACCGCGAATCGCGAACTTCGACGGTATATGTTCCCGCTTCAGCAAACGTGTGAGCAAAACGGCAATCGAAGAACAGCCCCACCGAGTTATCGCATTCAGCAACCACTTTCCCTTTCGCATCCCGAACTCGAATCAAGGGGTCGTAGTCTTTGCCGAGCCGATTGCCGATCACCTCAAATGCAACTCGCTGTCCTTTATCAACGACGATCGAATAGCTGTCGATCGCAGCGGGGCGACAAATTGCTGTGACGCAAGCAGGCAGTTTGACTGCCGTATTCGGTTCGCTGGCCGAATGGTGCGTCACCGGCACCTCATCCACCACAAACAAATGCACGTTGCTCAAGCCGCTACGAGTTGCCAATCTCAGGCCGTACAAACCAAGCGGAGCTTCGCGTGCCAACTCGACATCAAACGCGGCACTCTTTGAATTGCTTTCGCGATCACCAACGACGCGAGCCCGAAAGACGTCTCCAGGTAATGAACTCCATAACCCGATGGCTCCAGCGGTATCGCTACCGAACACTTCAACTCGAGTCGTCGCTCCGCGCTGAAACACGGGAGGCGAAAGATGTTCGATGAACGCTTGGGAGAAAGCGGTGCTCGGCCACCCGATCAATAAGAAGAACGTCATCGCATATAGGGTGCGACCGATGTTTCGTTGAGACAGCCAGCCAATCAGATCAAGCATTGATGACTCCACTAAGCGCATCTGCAAGTTCTCCCTCGTATAGTTCGCAATCATCATCGACTCCTGAATTGAGCCGTATTTGAGCTTCGGGAATCATGATCTCAAGTGCGATCTTTTGCCGCAGATAGGTGGCAACGATTTCATTTGTTAGCTCACTGACTGGAGTCGTCCAATATCGTTTACAGCGAAGAATGAGCCCCGAATCAAAGTTTGGATCGCACCAAGGCCCTTCAATGTCAGCAACGCTCTTTGGTTTCATTGAGAGAAATCTTTACGGCAAGTTCGGTTTGCAGGCGGTAAGTTCGGTTTGAAGACAGTCACGAAAAGACCTCGAAATGAAGCAAACTAGCCTCACCAGTGAGTCTAATCTTGTTTGTCACGACCTGCCGATGAAGGTAGAGTGTCGCGGCCATCGGCCAACTTTGATGGCTGGGGATGGTAATCGGCGATAATGCGGAATGCACGAAGTTCAGGTGGAGACATCGAATGTTGAGCTTGTTAGGACCGAGATTTCCAACTTCCAGCGGCCTGAATCGGCGAGAAATGATCCGCGTTGGTGGTCTGTCGATGAGTGGTGTCGCGCTAAGCGATCTCTTGGCTCGAAAGGTTTCAGCGGAATCGTCGGTGGGCAAGAAGCACGGACCTGGGTTTGGGAAAGCAAAACGCTGCATTCTGCTTTATCTGTCGGGCGGACATCCTCAACACGACATGTTCGATCCAAAGCCGGATGCGCCTGTTGAGATTCGAGGTGAGTTCGACACGATTGCGACGTCGGTTCCCTCGCTTCGATTTGGCGAGCACTGCCCGCTGTCAGCCAGGTTGATGGACCAGATGGCCTTGATTCGTTCAATGAATCACACGCACAACGATCACGGTCGCGGTTCTTATTGGATGTTTACCGGCGCGATGTATCCCGGTTCGGTTCCCGACGTGAATTCGATGTCGCGACAAGACATGCCGCACATCGGGTCTTGCTTGTCGAAGATTGCTCCCGGTTCGGGGCCGATGTTCCCCTTTATCATTGTGCCGCACCGGATGGATGTGGCTGGAGGGCGTCGCGCGGGGCAGTTCGCGGGAATGCTCGGTCCGAAGTTCGATCCGATGCTCACCGGCGGAAACCCCAACGACGACAATTTCCGCCTGGAGCACGTACCGCTCGTTCCCAACGAAGATCCGACGGTGATTCGTCGTCGAGTCGGCCTGGTCGATCAACTCAATCAGCAAGTTGAGTACCTCCGCGACGGTGCGCTCGCTCAGTCGCTGAAGGACAATCAGACAAAGGCGCTGGACGTCGTCGGTTCGGAAGCGGTACGCCGAGCGGTCGATCTGTCAGTCGTCGATGCGTCGATCCGCGAACAATACGGTCGCAACTTATTCGGTCAGTCGGTGCTGCTCGGTCGACGATTGCTGCAAGCCGGGACGCGGTTGGTTCAATGCAATTGGCAACGAACTCAAGGAAAGAACGGTTTCGCTTGGGATACTCACTGGAATAACTTCACCGCACTGAAAGAAGAGTTGATTCCCGCGTTCGATCGCGCGTTCTACGCCCTGATGACCGACTTGGCCAAAACGGGCGAGCTGGCGGAAACGTTGGTCGTGGTCGCATCTGAGTTCGGTCGGTCGCCGAAAGTGACGCTTAAGAACGGCGGCCGCGAGCATTGGCCGGAGCTTTACAACGTCTTGATGGCAGGGGCTGGCATTCAAGGGGGCCAGGTTTATGGAGCGTCCGACAAGATTGGTGCGTACCCGGCTGAGAACCCCGTTGGTCCTGCCGATTTCGTGGCGACGATTTACCACATGCTTGGAATTGATCCGCACACGGAACTCCACGATCAGCAGAACCGACCATTCCAATTGACGAAAGGGAATCCCTTCCCGCTGTTGATGAGCTAAGGAATGTCTGATGCTGAGCTTTTCGGGACAACCTCAGCGGTATTGCGACGGAGTGAGTCGCCGCGAGTGCTTGCGTGTCGGCTCGATGGGCTTGGGCGGATTAACGCTTTCGGAATTGCTGCGAAGTGACGCACTTGCCGGAGCGAAGTCGCGTTCGAAATCAGTGATCTATGTTGTGCTTGGTGGTGGTCCCAGCCACATCGACATGTACGACTTGAAGCCTGACGCTCCGACGGAGTTTCGTGGGCCGTTCACCCCGATCAGCACGAGCTTGCCGGGAGTCCATATCTGCGAACTGATGCCGTTGCAGGCACAGATGATGAATCAGCTTTCGCTCCTGCGGGGAGTGCAATCGGTCGAGAACGATCATTATCTCAGCGAGGTTTATTCTGGCTTACCTCGCACGGCGGGGAAGCGTCCCGCGTTTGGTTCGATCGTGAGCCGATTGGCCGAACGCCAGTCGCCGCTGCCGCCGTATGTCAGCTTGAACGAAGTCTCGGTTGATCCTTTCGAGTACGAAAATCCCCATTACGTCGGCTCGGGGCATGCGCCGTTTCGCCCATTTGGTCCGTCGCTCGACGACATGGTTCCTGTCAAATCACTGGAACGATTACGCGACCGCAAAGAGTTAATGGCGACGTTTGACACGCTTCGCCGGAAGATGGATCAACAAGACTTCTTTCGCGGTCTCGACCAGTTTCAATCACAGGCGCTGGAGATCATCACGTCGTCACAAGTTCGAGATGCGTTCGATCTCTCGAAGGAGCCAGAAGAAGTCATCGCTCGATACGGCAAAGGAAAATTTCCGCATCAGACCTACAAAACGATTCTCTACGATTGGAACGCAAAGGCGTTCGTTCGTGCGCGTCGGCTGGTTGAAGCGGGGGCTCGTGTCGTGACACTGCGAGTCGGTGATTGGGACCATCACAGTTCGCAGAACGGAGACATTTTCCTTTGTTTGAAAATGCTGCTGCCGCTACTGGATCGGAGCTTGTTTGCGCTGATCTCCGATTTGAAAGAGCGAGGACTCGATCAAGACGTGTTAGTAGTTGTCTTGGGTGAATTTGGACGGACACCGAAGATTACGCCGCTGGGGCCGGGGCGTGAACATTGGGCGGACGCCGGTTGCGTGCTGTTTGCCGGCGGCGGATTGCAAATGGGGCAAGTGATCGGCGAAACCGACGGTCGTGCCGAGCGGGCAGTTAGCGACCGATTCACTTTCCAAAACATCCTGGCCACGATCTACCGTGTTTTGGGAATCGATCTGGAGATCAAACTTCCCGATTTCAACGGACGACCTCAGCATCTTCTTGAAGATCGCACGCCGATTCGCCAATTGGTCAGTTGAGTGGCAGCACGGGAACTTCGTCATCGTTTCTTGCGAATCTGTGGCGGTTCACGACAATCCCCGATCCGCGAGTTGGCCTGCAACTCGTTTGAGTATGGTTTATCGCTCATGGATGAAGATCGGAGAATTGTTCCTCGTGGCCAAGAAGAAATCGTCTGCCCCTGCTGCTGCGGTTCCCGTTGCAACTGTTGATGGCTCGCCCGCTGACCCAGGCGTCCGCGTGGAAGAGGTCACTCAGGAAATCGGTCGCTATCTTTGGGAGCACTTACACCGCCGCAAAGCTTCGATCTTTGAACGACGCTGGTGGGATGATCGTATCCTGTCGTGGGCGATGAGCGATGAGTCGGTCAAGATTCAGATGTTTCGATTTGTGGATGTCTTGCCCCGGCTCAAGACCCACGAATCGGTAGCCCGGCATCTTCAGGAATACTTCGAGGAAGTAAGCACGCACTTGCCTGGCGCGGCTCGGTTGGTCCTCGACTGGGCAGAACCGAATACCGTTCTTGGTCGAGCACTCGCAGTGAATGCACGGTCGAATGCGTCGCGAATGGCTCAACGCTTCATTGCCGGTTCGACCGTTGATGAAGTCGTCACGGCGGTCGCCAAACTACGAAAGCAGCGCTTCGCCTTCACGCTTGATCTGCTCGGTGAGGCGACAATTTCGACGGAAGAATCAGACGCTTATCAGCAGCACTATTTGAAGCTGATTGCAGGTGTCGCCGAGCAAGTGAATGAGTGGCCGGAAGATTGTCAGATCGACTGCGATCAAAGTGGGCCGCTGCCTCGCGTGAATGTGTCGCTTAAGTTGTCTGCACTATGTAGCCATTTCCGCCCAGTTGATCCGCAGGGCACAACAGAGGAAGTGTTGTCGCGACTTCGGCCAATCTTGCGAGCCGCACGCGAGCATGGGGCGTTCGTGCATGTTGATATGGAGCAATACGCGTACAAAGACCTGACGCTCGCCATATTCCAAGAAGTATTGATGGAAGACGAGTTTCGCGACTTCGCGGATGTCGGCATCGTTTGCCAAGCGTATCTTTCCGATGCAGAGCGCGACCTACAGCAGTTGCTCAAGTGGGTGAAGAAACGCGGAACACCGATAACCGTGCGACTCGTGAAGGGGGCCTATTGGGATTACGAAACGGTTTCTGCTGGCCTCAAAGGTTGGCCGGTGCCTGTCTTTCAAGAGAAGTGGCAATCAGATGCGAACTACGAGCAGTTGTCTCGGTTGTTGATGGAAAACTATCAACTGCTGCGACCGGCACTCGCGAGCCACAATCTCCGAAGTCTGGCTTACGGAATTGCCTGGGCGCGACAGCTCAAGGTGCCGATCGAAGCCTATGAAATTCAAATGCTGTACGGCATGGCGAACGAGCAGGCTCAGCTCTTTGCCGCGATGGGGCATCGAGTCCGCATCTACACGCCGTTTGGCGAATTGATTCCCGGCATGGCGTACCTCGTTCGCCGCTTGTTGGAGAACACGAGCAACGATTCGTTCCTCCGACATAGTCTGACCGAACACGTCTTGATCGAGAATTTAATGCGACCACCAGTCAGAGATCAGGTTCCGCAGAATTCAAAACTGACGGAGCAAAACCCAGCGGCCTCGACCTACGTCGGTCCGCCAGTTTTGGATTCAACTCTGCCTGCTCCTGAATCAAACGACTCTCCCAACAACGAACCACCGACCACGGACAACGGACCAAGCCTCATGTTTCGCAACGAACCTCCCACTGATTTCAGCCAAGCCGCCAATCGCAAGGCGTTTCAGGAGGCACTCGATGATGTCAGCACTCAGTTCGGACAAGAACTCCCCCTGGTCATTCGGGGTCGAATCGTCGAGCCAAAAGGGTTCTTGATTTCGTCGAACCCCTCGCATCGCAGCCAGATGATCGGCAAGGTTTCGTCGGCCTCGCCCGATAATGTCGATGCCGCAGTGCTTGCTGCAAAAGAGGCGTTTCCGGAATGGTCTCGCATCGAAGCGAAGTATCGTGCGGAATACCTCGACTTGATTGTTCGGCATCTTCGCGAGCGACGCTTTGAGCTGGCCGCTTGGGAAGTTGTTGAAGTCGGCAAAACTTGGGAAGAGGCGGATGCCGACGTCGCTGAGGCGATCGACTTCTGTTTGTTCTATGCGGAACAGGCGATTGCGATGATGCAGCCGCAACCGCGTCACTTGTCTGGCGAAGAGAACAATTACTTCTATCGAGCACGCGGTGTTTGCGCGGTTATCGCTCCGTGGAATTTTCCACTGGCAATTCTGACCGGAATGACTGTCGCCGCACTCGCGACAGGCAACACGGTCATCATCAAGCCTGCCGAGCAATCATCGGTCGTCGCCGCGAAGTTCATGGATATCTTGATGGAGACTGGTCTGCCTGACGGCGTCGTCAACTTTCTACCGGGAGTAGGCGAGGATATCGGTCCTGCTCTCGTGCAGAACCCGGACGTCGCGCTCATCGCCTTCACAGGCTCGCGAGCGGTCGGACTCGAAATCAATCGACAAGCGGCGTCGACGGATTTGCGACAGACGGGCGTCAAAAAGGTGATCGCAGAAATGGGGGGCAAGAATGCGATCATCGTTGATGATGACGCTGACCTCGACGAAGCCGTGCTCGGAGTCATGCAAAGTGCGTTCGGCTACTCCGGACAGAAATGCTCGGCCTGCTCACGAGTGATTGTTTTGGACGCCGTTTATGAGCTATTCCTCGAAAGATTGACCGGAGCCGTGAAGAGTCTGAAGCTCGGCCCAGCAGAAGAGCCCGGCACGACGATTGGTCCCGTAATTGATGATGAAGCTCGTGAGCGGATCACTGAGTTCATCGAGATGGGAAAAGCGGAATTTCGAGTTGTGGTTGCCGGCGAGCTCCCCGAAAAACTGGCGAAGGACGGCTACTACGTCGCTCCACATGTTTTCGCCGATGTCGATCCGAGTTCACGACTGGCACAAGAAGAAATCTTTGGCCCGGTGCTTTGCGTGTTTAGGGCGAAGGATCTGGGTGAAGCGATCGGCATCGCGAACAACACCGACTACGCTTTGACCGGCGGACTTTACAGCCGTAGTCCCGCGAACCTCGCGAGAGCTCGTCGCGAGTTGCAGGTCGGTAACTTGTATCTCAATCGACCAATCACAGGGGCGCTCGTCAACCGGCAACCATTTGGCGGCTATAAACTCAGTGGCATCGGCACGAAAGCGGGTGGTCCGGATTACCTCCACGAATTCGTGATCCCAATTAGCGTCACTGAAAACACGCTTCGCCGAGGCTTCGCTCCGAAAACGAACTAGCACGAAGCAAGCGAGTGGTTCCAGCGATGACAACTCGCTGGCGCGTCGTGTTTGATTCACGTATCGGCGAGTCTCAAGCAAAGATTTCTCGCACGACTCGGCATTCGCGTTTTGCGGTCAGCGTTTGTTCTTGGCCGTTGTGGATGTAAGCCAGCTTCTGATGGTCGAGTCCGAAAAGATGGAGCAATGTCGCTTGGTAATCGTTAGCGGTGACGATGTCCTTCACGGCTCGATGTCCGAACTCGTCAGTTTCACCAAACGTGATCCCCGGCTTAATGCCGCCGCCAGCGAGCCACGTGGAAAAGCCCTGACCGTTGTGGTCGCGACCGCCCGTGGCTTGATCCCCTTCAGTGACGGGAAGCCGTCCGATTTCACCGCCCCAATGAACGACGGTCGTGTCGAGCAGGCCGCGTCGCTTGAGATCCGTAACGAGCGCCGCTGCTGGTTGGTCGGTCCTACGGCAAATCGCAGGGAGTCCTTTTCGAATATCTGTGTGCGTATCCCACGGCTGACCGCCGAGGAAGAGTTGCACGAATCGAACACCGCGTTCGACCAGTCGCCGCGCGATCAAACAACGCGTTCCGTATTCCTTCGTCTCGTCATGATCGAGTCCGTAAAGTTTCTGCGTTTCGGCGGTCTCCTGCGACAGGTCCAGCGCCTCCTTCGCAGCCGTCTGCATTCGAGCGGCCAGCTCATAGGACTGAATCCGAGCTTCGAGGTCCGCCTCGCCGGGATGAAGGTCGAGGTGCCGTCGATTCAGTGTGCGCAGCAAGTCGAGGTTTTGGGCTTGGAGCGAGC
>CAIJTL010000251.1 GCA_903823545.1 uncultured Planctomycetaceae bacterium | reverse complement strand
GTCCGGGGGCTAACGCCCTCCGGCTCACCTGGTAACTTCTCATCTGCCGCTGGCGTAACGCTTACTCCGTTGCAAAAGCCGCAGACGATTCTGTGTCAATTCGGCGGTGGTGGCGGTGGTCTTGGTGGCGGCCAACAGCAGGCTCAAATCCCTTCGGTGCATAGCCACTTTGAAGTGTTGTTGACCAGCGTCATCAACGGCCCGTGGCAAATCACGGATGGTGAAGGTGGCACGATCGAGCTGCTGCAAAACATCCTCGTCGTTCGCCAGACGCGTCGAGTTCACGCCGATGTCGAATTACTGCTCCGGACGCTCGAAGCGGCCTTTGCTCAGCCGCTGAAGGAACCGTTCACGCTGCCGGTGGCAAACGCCACGCCCGAAGCTGATCAACATGTCCGCCAACAATTGGCTCGCCCGATCGATGCGGAGTTTAAGGAGACGAAGCTCATCGAGTTCGTGAAACTCATCAGCGAGCAGCTCGGTGTGCTCGCTTCGTTAGATTATGAGGAGCTTGAAAACTACAGCATCAAAATAGAGTCCCCCGTCACGTTCAGTGCCAAAGGACTCGCCGCCGAATCGGTGCTATCGCAAGTTCTCAAGCCACTTGATCTCGGCCACGTTATCGAGCACGGTCAATTGGTCATCACCCCAGCATCCGAGAGCTATCGTCGCCTGACAGGCACGATTCATGACGTCCGACATCTGCTCGATCGCGGCCTGCATCCAGACCGACTGACACAAGCGATCGAGTCAGCGACTGCCGGGCCGTGGGTGAACGTAGACGGTGAAGGTGGCACGCTCAATCTGTTTGCTGACACGCTCCTCATCGTGCGTCAGTCCTCGCGCACTCACGCTGAAGTCACCAAGTTCCTCGCCAGCTTGAACTCGCAACTGCGCGACCAACCGGAAGTCCCGCGTGCCATGAAGTCACAGCCAACTGCCCGATAATGTCTGCGATCGACTCGTCCTCAGTTTTGAGGCTCTTCAGTGTCGTCGGTGGTTAGCTCTCTCCCATCATTCTGCTCGCTTTTTTGGCAGAATGATGTGGGTGCGAGATGAGGCACGATGTCAAACGCTCAATGTCTCACACTTCAGTTGCTTCACGATCTCTTCGGGCGAACTTTGCCATCTCTTCTATTCGTCGTGCCCTGCAACGCCATCGACCAAGCCGTTGGCATCGAGCGTGAAATCGTAGGTCTTCTGGCCAACGGTGATCGACTTGATGTGGCCCTGAGCGTTGCGAGTGAGCTTCGCTTCGGAACGAGCCAGATGCACGCTGCCGTTTTCGTGGCGGTAGAGGTACGTCGTCGGGCCGTCCATCGAATAGACATCGGCCATCAGCAGCCATTCGTCGAGGCAACCGGGTGAGCCGCGTTTGAAGCGGTCGAGAGCGAACTGCAGCATGTGCTCGCTGTCGGTGAAGTATTGATTGGCGAGCGACGCGATCGACTCTTGCCGTGTTTCGAGGAAGAACGGAATGCCGTAGCGCGGCGGCGTGTAAGTGGTCTCGTTGCGACAGACGTTGAAGGTCTTCGACTTGCCGGGACCGGTCAGCCAATAGTCGGCCCAGAACTTGTTCCAGTTCTTGTCGTCGCCGTCCCACATCTTGGATTCAGCAAAGTGCTTCTTGGTCGCATCCCAATCGACGCCGATGCCAGTCGAGCCTTTGAACTTCACGTCGGCACCGCAAATCTTTTGCATGTGGTGCCAGTACTTTTGGTTGTACTTGGGGACCGCGACGAAGCGCGTCGCATCGACTCGATGATTCAACTCGTGAGCAAGCACGACTCCGAAGTAATCGTTGTCTTGCGGTTTGAAGTCTTTTGGGAACGGGTTCTCCATGCTCTTTGGCTTGCCGGATTCGTTCGCGAAGATATTGACGCCGCCCGCGTTCAGCACGTCCAAACGCGGGCCGAGATACTCGCCGATCGTTATGACCTCGGTGATCGCGTTCACCGAACGATCGCCCAACAGCGGCTTCGGGATTTGCGACAGATAGCTGTAGAGCGTCTCTTGCTGGTTCGATGTTGCTCGACCGTTCTCGATGATGAGTGTGCCGAACTCGATCAAGATGTCCTTCAGCCGACCTTGAAAGCCGATGGTCTCGGCGACGAACTGGCGATGCGCCGTCGCATCGGGATCGCCATCGTGCAACAGCATGAGCAGCGTCCAAGTTTGATAAGCCAGCGACGGAACATACGGCTGTGCTTTGTCGTCATGCTTGCCGTGATTGAGCCACTGCGAGTTCTCGGAGATGTGTTTGACGTACCAATCTCGCACCGGATTCCGAGCGGCGGGTGTATTCAAAAATCCCTGGCACAACCGATACATGCCGTGATGCAGGCCGATCAGTTCGGTACGCAATGCGTCGTCTTGTTTGAGTGCCGCTCCGAGCTCTTGAGGATGCTCACGCATTATGGCTGTCATGCGATCGAGCAGCTTGGAGGTCGGCACTCCTCGCAGGAAGAAGAGCTTGCCGTTGCGACCGCCCGAAACGATATCCAGCGTGCCATCGCCATCGAGATCACCAAACGTCGGAGTCGCGTCGTCACCCGCAATCGCTCGCAGGTCGATCGGCTTGCCCGTCGAGAGGACCGGCGCGACTTCGGTGACAACATTCGCTATTAGCCGGAACGCGATAGCGTCCGGTTCTGATCCCCGCAAACCGGACGCTAGCGCGTTCCGGCTGATTTCACTCGCGCGAACATCGTCTGCCGAATTCATGAGGAACCCCATCGTTCCCCAGTTCATGCCGTAAGCGACATCGATTCGGCCGTCTTGATTCACGTCGAAGAGTGTGGGATGCACGTTGTAGGAATAGCCCTTCTCAGAACCGCCGATCTTCAACGCGACTCCTTCCGCGAACGTCGGCAGCTTGTTCGTGCCGACGTTCTGAAAGCACATGATCGGCCCCGAGAACGCACCGCTCACCAAATCAACGTCTCCATCGCCGTCCCAGTCGCGAGCATCAATCCGTCCGCCGCAACCTTTAGGCAACGCGAGCGGTTTGGCATCAGGACCGGCCAGCGGCTTGGGCTCCGCAAACGCTGGTTGCTTGGCCGAACCGCGATTCTCCAACACGACGATTTGCACGTCCGAATGAGCGACCACCAAGTCCGGCTTCTTGTCACCATTCATGTCGATCAAGCAAGCGGTCGTTGTTTGAGTCCCCAACTGCAACGGCTTGCCATTCGAGGTGACCTCTTCGAGCGTCCTGAAGCGAGCGTGACCTTGATTGCGCGAAATCCAAATTCGCCCATCGCCGCCGCCGATCAGCAAGTCGTCATCGCCATCGGCATCCCAATCGACCAACCGAGTCACCGCATGTTTTCCGAAATCATGCATCACATCTTTGGGAGTGATCTCGATCGGCGGCTCATAAGTCGTCGTCCCCGCCTGCGGCGCGGCAACCACAATCGAAGCTGCGAACAGCCACGCTGAAACAGAGATTGCGAAGCGAGTAAAAATGATCTGTGGTTCCTCTGTTAAACGAAGTGCGAAGCCCGAATTTAATCAGTCTGTGAAACCTCGCATGGTTCGTGAGTGATTCATTCTTTCTCAAACGCACCTTCGTGGATTGCGTTTGAGTTTAGTTCGGCGCCTTCTTACTTCCCCTTCGCGAGGTCGACGATTGCCTGAGTCGGTAGGCCATCATCTTTCACGAGGCCGTCGGCCGTATGACGGAAGACACTAGCCAGCATCTGCGGCAGAGCCTTGTCACGAATTTCAGGAATGTTTGCGAGATCCTTATCCGTCGAGAGTGCCAAATACGTCTGAATCAAGATTTCACGTTCTCCGGCGTCCGTCATGAGATGGCTCGCGCTGACGTAATTGCGAACGACGATTCGAAGCACCCAGACGAAGAGCATCGCTGGTAGCACAATCGGGGCGGCACTTCGAATGAACGATTGAGTCAGAATTAGCGTCGCAATTGACCCTTCAATTTTCTTACTGCGAACCTCATCGAGTACGGCGATTACTTCGGTGGGCATTGTGTAGTGATTGCCACGTCCGGAATTAAGCCAATAGATGGCAATGCCCATTAACACAATTGACGCTGTAGCCCAAACGATAGACCACATAGCCTGTCGCGATTTTCTATCGCCCCAATACTCAACCGCAGCTCGCATTTTGACCCGCTCGGCCCACTCTTTTTCTATTGCGGACATTGCGGCTTTGTGGCTCTCGATTTGCTTTTCCCAAGCCTTATGGTCTTCTGAAATTTGGTCGTTTGATAACGCAATTGTTTTTGCGAAATCGTTTTTAAGGTCATTCGCTGAACTTTGAAGGCCGGAGAGTTTTTTAGAGTGCCCATCTAATCTTGCAGACCATTCTTCTTGAATTCCTTCCGCAATTTTGAGGTTGGCGTTGGCGTTCAAACCCAGATCAAAGATTAGCGCCCTCGCTGTCCCTAAAATGACCGACCTTGCCGTTTTCCATTGTTCAAATCGCTGAATACTGCCTTCTGACGTTCTCGTTGCGAGTGCCCAAATCGCTTCGTCAAGGTTTGTGTTCTGAAGTTGAATTAG
>CAIJTL010000250.1 GCA_903823545.1 uncultured Planctomycetaceae bacterium | reverse complement strand
GTGATCGACTGTCTGCCGAAGCCGAAGCCATGCGAGCCGGTGGAGCGATGCTGGATGCCGTGCTGAACGTCATGAGCCCGACCGGCGAATGGCTGGCCGCGGTCGATGATACTTCGTTGCGACGACAGGATCCGATGGTTTCGCTCATCGCTCCTGAAGACGGTGACTACATCGTGCAGTTGCATGAATCGAACTTCGAAGGCGATGAATCCAGTCGTTACGCTCTGCACATTGGAACGTTCCCCGCACCGCAATGGGGCTATCCGGCAGGCGGTCAAGCAGGGCAGACGGTTGCAGTCACGTTCGGTGGTGATGCGAGTGGCCCGATCTCTCAGGAGATCTCGCTGTTGCAGCATTCGGCCGGGCTGACGCAGGTTTTCTGTGAGAACAATGGCGTGATTTCCGCGACCGGTTTGCCTTTCCGAGTGAACTCGTTTGGCAACGCTTTGGAACAGGAGCCGAATACAACGTCGGCGGAATTGAATTCCACGGCCGTCGAACTGCCTGTTGCTCTGAATGGACTGTTGCAGGAACCTGGTGACGTGGATTGCTTCCGCATTCGTGCCGAAGCCGGTCAGAAGTTTGATGTCGAAGTGTTTGCGAGTCGACTCGGAAGTCCTGTCGATACGCTGCTGGAAATCCGAACGCTCGACGGAACAATCGTGGCCGTCGGCGATGACGGCATCAGCCATGACAGCCAGGTCTCAGTCACTTTTCCTGTTTCTTCAGAATACATCGTGCAGATTTCTGACAAGCGTGGCAACGGCGGTGACGGATTCTTCTACCGTGTTGAAATCTCACCGTTTGAACCGGGGCTCACCGCGTTTCTGTCTCGCCCAAATCGTTTGTCGCAGGAGCGTCAGTCCATCGCAGTGCCGCGAGGCAATCGAGTCGTCACGTTTCTGGCTTGCCAGCGAAGTGGTTTTTCCGGTGACGTAAGTCTGGCCCTCAGCGGACTTCCTGACGGCGTGCGTTTACCGAACACTGTGATTCCGGCGGACCGATTTTGGGTGCCAATGGTGATTGAAGCGGACTCCAGGGCAGAAACATCCGGCCGACTTGTGAATGTCGAAGCGTCGGCCATCACACCAGCCGGAAGCGTCATCGGTCAGTTTCGGCAGGTGGTCGATCTTGTCGCGGCTTCTGCGGATCAGTTGTTTCAGTCGGCGGAAGTGGATCGTGTAGCCGTCGCTGTGGTTGACGAAGTGCCTTACTCGATCAGTCTCGCAAAGCCTGTTGCCAGCCTGGCTCCGGATGGAACAGTGAATCTGCAAATCATCGCGACTCGCTCCGAGGGCTTTGATGCACCTCTGGAAATTTCGTTTCCGTTTCTTCCTCCGTGGGTGGATGGCCCTGACAAAGTGATTATTCCTCCCGGCGAAACGCACGTCAGCTATCCGCTGCATGCGTGGCCCAAAGCGGCGTCTCGAACATGGCAGATCTGTGCCGAGGCGAGACCGGGTCTGGCACCCGATGCGGCGCCGGATCGAACGGGAATGGGGGAACGAGGGAGCCGTCGATCCAAGCCGCTCGCCCGCACGGCTG
>CAIJTL010000249.1 GCA_903823545.1 uncultured Planctomycetaceae bacterium | reverse complement strand
TTGTCTCCGTTCGGCTTGTCTCCGTTCGGCTTGTCTCCGTTCGGCTTGTCTCCGTTCGGCTTGTCTCCGTTCGGCTTGTCTCCGTTCGGCTTGTCTCCGTTCGGCTTGTCTCCGTTCGGCTTGTTCTTCGGGATGTCGGTCGGAAGTTTCTCGATCCGTTCATTCAGAGCCGCTTGGTCGCGGCTGAGTTGCTCGGCAGCCTGTTGGCGTAGATCAGCGTCTTCGGACTTCTGTGCTTCGGCGGACTTGTCGGTCAACTTCTTTTGTTCGTCGGCCAATTCACGAGCCGCTTGAGCAAGCAGCGATTCAGCCGCTGGCTTCGACGGATCGTTCTCGTTCTTCTGCGCATCGCTCTTCTGAGCATCAGCCTTCGCTTTCTCCAGTTCTGCGGCGAGTCGATCGAGTTCATTGGCAGCGACTTCTTGCTGCTTCTGAGCCTTGTCGAGATTTCCCTCATTAAGCGCCTTCGCGGCCTCGCGGAGCGGTTCAGGGGTCGCAGGCTTGACGGAATTGGGGGCCGTTTGTTTTTGAGCATCCGCCGCAGCCTTCTCGGCGCGATCGCTCAAATCTTCTTGGCGGGCGGCCAATTCCTTCGCGGACTCCGCAGCTGCTTGTTGACGATCTTTGAGAGCATCTGCGAGTTCTTGTTGTTCTTTTGCAAGCTCCTTCGCTTGCTCAGCAAGCTGAGCGAGCCGGTCGAGTTCGTCACGCTTCGCCGCGTTGAGCAACTCCGGGCGGCGCTTCAGCAAGTCTTCCAGCGCGTTCGCCAGCTTCGCTTGATCCTTCGCCAGTTGCTTTTCATCCGCATCAAGCTTCTGAGCCTGTTCGGCATCATCCGCTTTCTGATTCGCCTGTTCTTGCGGGTCAGCGTTTTGCGAGTCGGCGGGCTTTTGATCGGCACGCGGTTCGTTCGCCGCTTGTTCGCGATTAAGGTCATCGGCGCGGTTCGCGAGTTGTTCAGCTTGTCGCGCGAGGCGATTCAGTTCGAGCAAATCCTTCTGCAATTCAGCAAGCTGCTGAAACGGCTTTTCGATCTGCTGCAACTTCTTGGCCGCATCGGCAAGCTGCTGCTCGCCACGACGCAACTCTTCGACTTGTTCGCGAGCGTTGTCTTGCTGAGCGTTGTCTTGCTGAGCGTGTTTGACTTCCTGCGCGGCGGCGGGCAATTGTTGTTCGGCCACGTCGCGAACCTGCTCACCCAGTTCATGGAACAGCGGATCGGCGGCCAGTTGATCCGCGAGCTTTTCGCCGCGCTGTTTCAACTCGTTGATTTGCTGTTCAAGTTGTTGAAGGCGATCGTTTGGCAGCGGCTCTTTGTTCGTTCGTGCGGCGACTTCGGCTTGTTTGCGTTGAGCTTCAAGTTCTTTCTGACGTTGAACGACGTCGTTCTGCAATTGCTTTAACTCTTGTCGCAGTTCTTCCTGTGTCTTCGCCAAGTCATTGAAGCCCGGCGGCGGCGCTTTCGTACTGATGCGGAGGACTCGGAGATCGGACCAAACTTCGTGCGGCTCCGGATCAGGACGCTCATCGGTCGTGCGAATCTTGTAAGTGAGCCATTGACCTTGTTCGACTTTTAGGGAGCGGAGATCGAGCGTGAAACGCTGCTCGACTTGCTTTTGTCCTTGGACATTCTCCGCGATGAGCTTCTGCGTTTCCCCTTTGTTAATTTCAAAGTGCAGTTCCAGTTGCCCAACACCAATGTCATCAGTCGCTACGACATCGATTGGCACAACGTCATCGGGGCGGACTTCGGTACTTTGATCACCGTTCACGACCAAGTGTGGCGGCTCATCAACAACGACGATCAATTCGCGTGGGACGATGTCGTTGTTCGTCAGCTTGTGAATGTCAGCAATCGCGAACGAATACGGACCGATCACCTTCGGATCGGCAGGCATCTCTAGCGAGGCAGTTTGTTTGTCTGCGGCGAGTTCAAACGCCAGCGGTTCGCCCCCTTGTCGCCAATTGAGCGACGCAGTCTCGATCGGTTTATTGAATTCCAGCTTGAATGTCAGACGACTTCGCTCAAAGACCCGAATCGCGCCGACGGCGCCATCGAGTGACTGTGCTGGCCAGCCGGAATACGCCGGAGGTTCGACATCAACTCGAACTTGTGTGACAACAGGAGGCTCGACGACTTGAACTTGATAGTCGCGAGACTGTTGCCGCTCGACAGAGACATGCAACGTCAGATCTCGCATGACGTGCGGCACAGTCGTCGCGAACGCTTGCCGAGCTGCGTCATACGGCATCGCTCGACGATCGGTTGTTCCCACAGAGTCTCGCCATTCGAGCGTCAGTGATTTCGGCGGTTCCGAGTCGCCCGGCTTTGTCGCTTTGGCCAACAACTCAACGTCAGCGCCGCGTGCCACGACGCGATCCCCATCAACCACTTCGATCTGCCATGCGCCAACCGTTCCCCAGTTGCCGGAAGGGATCAGCAAGCGCTGCCAAAGTTGGCGATAGGCACTCGGTGAAAAAAAGACGGGGGCAGCCAGCATCAGACAAGCGGCCAAACCAAGTTTTACCGAACGCCACGCGCGCCGCGATGAGACGACTCGTTCGAGATCCAGCTCATCAACTCGCTGTCGAGTTTGCTCCAACAGCATTTGCCGCATGACCGGTGAGCCTTTGAAACTGTCCGGCTGCAACGGATCAAATAACTCGACCGCCGATGTTAGCGAGCCTTCCCATTCCGGATGAGCCTTATCTGCCAAGGCGGCCAGCTCGCTCCAGCCAATTCGTCGGCATAGCGGAATCACCAGCCAGCCAACCAATGCAATGCTTGTCGCGGCACCGATCGACCAAAGCGCCACGACTCGTGCGGTCGGATCGAGATCCAATCGAAAGTCGAGCAGAAAGACCGTGACCAAACTGAGAGAGACCAGCATGGCGATTCGGCCAAAACCTCGCAGCAGCCATTGCCAACGGACCCACGATTTCACTTCACGCAGATGATCCACCAATTCCACCGGCAACTGAGAAGCGTTGTCTGCTGACATGAAATTTCTCCGTGAAACAAGCGGTCGGCTGGTCCGAACACGATCGCAGATATGGTGGGCGGATTGTATCGGCTCCATCGACGAGAACCATCTCAATCCGCAAACGCAGAACGATCGTGTGCCGTGGCCCGACATTGCCTTCCTTCAATGGGGAGCCGAGCGTTATCGTGCCGATGAATTTGTAGGTTCCGGGCGACTTGGAGGCAGACTCCCTTCGGGTTGCACTGCGACTTTCTCACATACTGGTGAAATGACATGCTCAACGTCCTCACTTCTCCTTCCCGACGCTCTCCGTTCTGCGACGGTGTTTCTCGCCGGAACTTTCTGCAAATCGGGTCGCTCGCTGCGACCGGCTTGACGCTGCCGAGACTTTTGAAAGCCGAAGAGTCGGGATCGCTCAAAGCGTCGAAGAAATCGGTCATCATGGTCTACTTGTCGGGCGGGATTTCCCACCAAGACACGGTCGATTTGAAGCCAGATGCACCAGACGGAATTCGGGGCGAGTTCAAACCGATTGGCTCGAAGGTTCCCGGCATCGAACTTTGCG
>CAIJTL010000248.1 GCA_903823545.1 uncultured Planctomycetaceae bacterium | reverse complement strand
GTTGCCACGTGCAGCTTGAATCAACGGGTCGATCGTCGGCCACAACCGTTGCCAGACCTTCCAACGCCAGAGCGGCGCGGCATCAGGGCGGCCGAGAACGACGTAGGTATCATAGTTGGCGGTGTGGAAAGCCATTCGCACTAGCCCCCTAACGACCAAGGTCACCGGGCGGGCGCAGGTGTCGATCCATTTCAAAACCGGCTCCATCGCCCGCTCAGGTGGACCGCCTTGTTCGCCCATTTTTTCGGTTCAGGCGGTGCGCACATTGCAGCCGCCCAAAAAACGACTACTTCACCGTCTTCTGTGCAAGCGGAAGCGAGGAATGGTGAGCGATGATTATCAAGTCGCCGGCGACGAGCTTGTAAACGAAGGTGTAATCCACGGCGAGGCGTACGATCGCAAGTACCTGGTTGCCGGCCGAGTCGAGCACGGCATCTTCGAATTCGAAAACGTATCGTCCAACGGCAACGGCTCCGTCGCCGGTGATCGTAATCAATCGTTGTGCCTTTGGATGATCTTTCGGATCGAAGATGACCTTCAACCAACCTTTTTTTGCGAAGCCGGGTTTCTCGTCGGTCCCTTCAAAATAATGCAGCGCCTGATCGTTCGTCGTTAAGAAGTTGTCATCGAGCGTCGGATTGAAAGCCAGAACGCACTTTTCCGTTCTTAGTCGCTTATCGCGATGCCAGTTATCTCCGCTTTTTGCGTACAACTTTGCTACGCCCGCTGAATCCTGATCAATGATTCGATTTGCCCATTCATCCTGGGCATCTTTAACATCTTGGACCGTAATGTTGTTTTTGGCCATGCATTCACCTGATGTTTATTTGTAAAGATGTGCTGATAGGGCTTGATCTCACGCACGGGGTGCGCGACCTACGGAGCTTTATTTTCCGGGCCAACAGTGAATTGAGCAGCGCGCCGGTAAACTTGGGGAACCGACGTGGGTTGCTCTTTGTTGGGTTTGGACTTTGCTCTTGTTTTCTTGGCTCGTCAAGCATCATGGCTGAGGTTTCCAGTTGCGTGGATAACATGTTAGGGCCGCAAGCGGCCTAATTCTGTTAGGGTCGCGTGCGGCTTAATTCATTAGGTCCTGCAATGGAAAGGGCTCAAAATGGATAGACGCGGATAGCCAAGGGGAGTGGTTAATTGCGGCAAGGATGGGGTGCAACTGGTGGGAACGCCGCTTGAGAAGGCCAAGAGCGTTGCAATAAGTCAGGCTCGTTCTGACAAGGATGCACACTGGTTGGGAGTGCGGATGGAGAATTTCAGTCGGGCACTTGGTCAGCGCATTGCAGATGCAACTCCGCAGTGGGTGGCTAGGTTCGGCGGGTGGCTAGGTTTGAGCATCGCTCGCCCCTAGCCCGTGACTGATCACGCTGTGGGCGAGCGATGCGCTCGACCACAGGCACCCATCTCGCATTGGAAGATTTCGCGGTGCGCAGCGCGAGAAGTGAGAATCCCAAAATCGGTCATTACGGGGGATCGGGAGTTTGAGAGACCGTTCGTCAAATGGCGGATTCCACCGATCCGACCAACTGGTCGGAGGCGAACCCGTTGAGTGGTTTGACCATGTCGTTGGTTCGACAAGACGGGTTATCCACACCGTTAGCCGGAATACCTTGAATGAGTCGTTCCAACAGAGCCGTTTTTCCGCGCGCGGTTTCACGCCAACTGCGAGCGGGCGCGATTCGCGCGGCGGCGAGGTAACTGGGATGCAATGCGCGGGCGATGGCATCGGCGAAGGATTCCGCGTTGCGAGTCGCGACCAATTCTGCGAAGCGAGGTCGTCCCTGCGAATCGGCGATTTCCCGGACACTTCCCACGTCGGTCGAGACAAACGGACGTCCGCAAGCCAGCGACTCACGCAACACATTCGGCAGACCTTCCGACAAACTCGACAGCACGAACAAGTCCGCTGCTCGATACCAGGCCGGCAGTTGCTCTTGGGTCTTTGGCCCGGCGAAGAGAACGTGCTCGGTCAAACCGCGCCGGTTCACGTCGGCTCGTAACGACGGGCCGAGCGGACCCTCTCCAACCAGCATTAGCATCAGACTGGGATCACGTTGATGAACCAGCTCAAACGCGGCGATCAAAAGGTCCAGGCCTTTCACGTCCACCATCCGGCCAATCCACAGCAGCA
Organism: uncultured Planctomycetaceae bacterium; assembly: GCA_903823545.1. Classification (GTDB taxonomy): domain Bacteria; phylum Planctomycetota; class Planctomycetia; order Planctomycetales; family Planctomycetaceae; genus SXKJ01. The sequence continues at coordinate 2,035 of CAIJTL010000248.1, read as the reverse complement.
GGCGTCTATCGGTCGGCAGAGAGAGTTGCTGTCGGGCGGTGAAAGCATCTCCGTCGCTGAACAGTTCGTCGTCCACTCCTTGGTAATTCACGACCACGCGTTGAGGATCGGCACCCAACTGAATGACCGCATTCCGAAGTCCGTCGCTGACGGCCACAACGGCGCTGGCTTCGCGGAGCACACGCTCGATCTTAGGGCGACGCCGGCGATCCTTGGTGAGCAGCAAGACATCTGATCCACCCACGATGACGACACAGGGAATGCCCAACGGCTTTGCGATTCGCAACGCGACCTCTCCGTCGGGATGCGTCCAATAGCTGATCACCACATCGGGACGAAAACGATCCACGACGCTCCGCAAATGACGGCGGAGTGACCACCACATCATCTCGCCGTATTCCGCTCGCGCGAATCCGGGGGTGTAGAAGTACGGCGGATAGGACACATCCAAGCCGTAGGTCTCTGGAACCCAGCGGTCCTCGACGGCATTCCGCTTTCGCGTGCGCCAAACGTCCAAGAACGAGCGTGGTGCGACCACGCACACGTCATGCTCGGCCGCGAGTGCTCGACAGCGCTGCAAGTTGAACGTGCCGGTCACGCGCGCCGTGCCGTGCGGAAAGATCGAACTGAGGAAGAGAATTCGCATGGTTTTTATCTACGATCACGGTTCAGTGGGCCTGAGCATTGATCGCTGCCTCCTGGAGAAGTTGTTCGTACAACGCTTCGTAATTTCGGATCATCTGGCGAATTTCAAAATGCTGCTCGACGCGATGGCGACCGAGCGTCCCCATCGCGGGCCAAAGGTTGCGTTCGACGCAAAGATCGACAATCGTTTGGCTTGACGCGGACGACCTGACCAGCCCGTCGGAAGCGGGTGGGCAGAGAGGGTGGAGGGATTCCAGAACTTCCGATGAACCACGCATGTCGCAGACTAACCAAACTTGGGAACACGGATAACGCACAAAGTCGCCGGAAAACCTAGGTCATAACTGGCGAACCGGCTGTGACCAGTGACGGAACTCCGCTCAGATCAGCCTCGGTGGAATCGTTGCCGTCGACGCAATCCGCGCAGACCGCAGAATGAGAACGGTGACTAGTGGTCGAACAACTTGAGATTGCGGGGTCGTAGTTCGGGTCTCCAGGCCCGAATGACCGGCCCTGGAGAGCCGGTCTACCCCGCAATCTCAAGTTGTCCAACCACTAGAGCGGCCTGACGTCAAAGACCTCCGACATAGCCACAAGCTGGCAGCTTGTGGCTACGATTGAGCCAGCGATTTTCTCGCTCGCCAGTATTCGCGAAGTCGTCGCACATTCGATCGCAGGGTCCGGTCCGTCTGCATCAACAGCGAGATCAGCCCGAAACGCAGGTCGCGTTTGACGAGCCAGAGTTTGGCGGACAGCGATTGGTCGTTCGCGAAGCGGCGCTTGTAATCCCAATCTCCGGCGGCGAAGTCGTACCAAGCGGGAGGGTCCTGCTCAAACAAGTCCTGCAACACTCGCAGCAACAGAGTTCGGCCCGGCCCGCATTCGGCGTAGCGCTGATCATACGCGGCCTCCTCGCTGATCACTTCACCGTTCCACTGGTGATCCAGCTCAAACGCGATCGGCGTCTGCCCATCGAACAAGACGTAGGAACGCAGCGCGCCGTGGTTCGCCAAGAAGGTCAGCAAATCGAGCCGGGACTCGTCTTGGCAAATTCGGACTCGCATTCGCTCCGCCTGCCATGAGTTCTCGACGACCTGTTTCACCGCTGCCAGGAGTTCAGGCACATGATCGACTGAGGTAGCTCGCCACAGGGTGAAACGCCGGTTTTCCTCCAACAACCGGCGATTTTGCTTCCGGGCATTTTTGGAAAAGCCTCGCCAATAGTCATCGGGATTCTGCGGCAACCGAATCCGGAACCGCGCGGCCATTCCGATCAAGAACTCCATCCGAAAGATGGGGTTGGGCCGCGACGTCAGCAGACTCCATGTCTGCGAAGGTTGAAGAACATCCTCCAGCAACAAAAAGTTCGCGTCTCGTTGCTGCAAGAAGT
>CAIJTL010000247.1 GCA_903823545.1 uncultured Planctomycetaceae bacterium | reverse complement strand
GTCCGGGGGCTGACGCCGCCCGGCTCGCCAGGATTTCGACGAAGCCCCTTGGCACAGTGGCTCCGAGGGTAAACCGGTTGCCGCGTAAATGAACTCGAAGGTTTCGTGGTTGAGTTTCCTTTGGGGCCATCACCGTGATCGGCTCTTTTCCGGGGCCTTGAGACACAGGGAATTCCCACCACATTGACGCATTACGGACCTCGTTCTGAAACGGCTCCGTGCTACGGAAGATGCCAGCGAGCGCGTAGTAGTCCGTCGTGCGAATTGCATCAAACTTGTGGTCGTGACATCGAGCACACGCAATCGTCAGCCCCAGCATCGCTCGGCCTGTGACATCGATCTGATCATCAACGATGTCGAGTCGCGATTGCTCTTTATCAGTTTCTGCAAGCGCCTTTGGGCCGATCATCAGATACCCCGTTGCAATGATGCGTCGAGAGTTGATTTCGACGGAATCAGTCGGTGGCAACAGGTCGCCCGCAAGTTGCTCGATGAGAAACTGGTCGTACGGCAGATCGCTGTTAAAGGCATCAATGACGTAGTTGCGATAGCGCCACGCAAATCTCATCACAGCGTTGGCATCGTTGGCCGTGGATTCAGCGTAACGCACAACATCGAGCCAATGTCGCGCCCAACGCTCGCCGTAGTGAGGCGAATCGAGCAAGCGATTCACGACATTTTCGTAAGCTTGCGGGGAGTCATCCGCGACGAATGCATCGACCTCTTCTGGCGTCGGCGGTAATCCGATGAGGTCGAACGTCACTCGACGTAACAAAGCGAAATTGTGGCGCGCCACAATTTCGGGGGGCACGTTTTCACCGTAGTCGGCACAAGAAGATCGTACCTCCAGTGTTGACGCCTCGGCATCGTCCCACTGCCGCAGAATGAACCGATCGATCGGGTTCTTCACCCGGTTCTCGTTGTTCACACTTGGCGGCATGACATCCTTCACCGGCTGATAGGCCCAGAAGGATTTCTCGCTATCAGTAAAGACAGCTCGCGGCGCGACGTTCTGTAACGGCTTCAGCAGCAAACCGAATTTTTCAGCAAGATGGCTTTCGACGTTGAGTCGTTCTGTATCCGAGATCGCTCGGTTGTAGAGGATCACTTCGCCAACATCGCCTTGAATGGCCCCCGACCAACTCAATGCCTTGCCGAGATACGCACCGATGTCAGTGCGATGTTGGATATCCGGGATGCCATCGCGACCTTCGAGTGGTGCGTCTTCATTTGAAGTGGAGCGGGCGTCTTCGCCATTGATGAAGATTCGCGTTGTCGATCGCATTGGCCCCGGTCTCTTCGTGACCGTCAATATGATCGTCTGGCCGTAACGAGACTTGAACGATCCCGCACCGAGCGCAGCGTCATGGTTCCATCCGCCAGCAAAATGCATTGCGTGATCGTCTCCTCGATTGATCTGCACGAGCGCCGCAAGCGGCCGGCCGGGATCACCTGGAAACGCGGGATTGCCGATGCCGAAGACTCCGTCATACGGAGGCTGAGCCTCGTGCGGTTGTAGATTCATGACGAGCATGATGGTCAAGGCCGCATCGCCGTGAACATCGACAGGTCGATCAGGGGACGACGCCAGCCCGGTACTTGTATCAAATCGCACTCCAGGTCGTTTGAGTAACGTGCTCTCGCGCACGAATCTCGCCGGCATGCCGACTCCACCGATGCGCACACCCTTCGTTGCCGAGGCATCACGTCCATGCCCGCTTTGGTCCGGCCAGATATGCACTGCCTCGCCGTCATTAAGCGTCAGCGAGTCGGCTCGTAACCAAAGTTGCAAAGCCTTCGCGAGTTCACCGACATTGGGAGCGGTTGAAACAATCAAATTCGCCGCAGTCGCTTTTGCTGTCGCAACGGGATTAGCTCCAACCGGAAAGACCGCACCGGTTCTAATCCACTCGGCGAGTGTCGCGATCTGAGACTCAGTTAGCCTTCCATTCGGTGGCATCGCCAATCCGTTCTGATGCCGCACCGCTTGCAACAACAAACTCTCGTCAGGCTTGCCGGCAATGATCGCAGCACCCGACTCGCCACCTTTCAGCAACGCATCACGAGTATCGACTCGCAAACCACCTTTCGCGGTCGTCCCCGCATGACACTTGTGGCAACGCTCAACCAAAACCGGTCGGACTTTTGATTCAAAGAGCCGCTCGGACTCAGCGGATGTTTCCTGAGCATTCACGTCCCAAGACACCACCATCACCATGATGGCCGTAAGCCAAATGGAGGGTCTCGGTCTCATCGCATTTGTGCTTTCTAGTTTTCGCTTTCAATGGCGACGAACACGTCCAACGGCAGATGAAACGGTCACAAGGTCTGCGGTTTGTATTCAGGTGACAGTTGGCAAACAACCGGCAGGCTTCTGGTGCGTGCCACAATTTCCATCTGAGGATCGGGTGTCGAAAACTCTTCTTGGCCAGTGACCGCTTCCGCCGCAAAGAGCGTTAGGATGGCTAGCCAAACAATCCCAAGGGTATGCCAAAACCAAGCGCAGAAAGTGACACTCCAAAAGTATTCGTGGTCATAGCGATTGGCGAAAGCATTGACTGTGATCCAAACGACGAACAGTAACGCGATAACGAAGTGGATGCCGTGAAGTCCCGCGACCATGACGATGAATGCGTTGACTCCAGTCTCCGCCGACTGTGGATCTTGTTTCCGGACGAGACACCACAAACCTGCCGATTGCAGTCCAACAAACAACGTTCCGATCACCAACGACAACAGCAGACACCTTTGGAATTGTTCCAGACGTTGAATGCGAACATGCCAAGCGGCTCGCTGTAACGTAAAACTGCCAACGGCGAGCAGTGCCGTGCTGATCCAAAATGGGACTGGCATCACACGAACTGGCGATTCGCTCGTTACCGCGAAAAGCATGATTCCGATTTTCGCGACGCCTATGGCAATCGCTGTCAGAATCAACGAAAGGCCCACGAAGATGAGAGCCAATTGGCTCTTGCTGGGTGAGGTTGGCAAGCTCACGGGGAGCCCCCTTGATGTTCATGAAAAAACACGACTTCGTCATTGATAACGAAACCGAGCTTCTTTTGTCATGCACACAGATTACCGACCACCGCTGCCAGAAAACAAAAAAGGGCCGCCGCAGATTCCCGCTCTCCGCGACGGCCCTGGACCCTGAACGATTCTTGAGACAGTTGGCCTCAGGGCAATGTTCGATTTGTCGGGCTGGTTCGACTCGATTGAGTACGAGGCAACCACGCTAAGTTCACAAACAAGCGATATCTACAATCCCCACCGAGCTTGGCTCGGTGG
>CAIJTL010000246.1 GCA_903823545.1 uncultured Planctomycetaceae bacterium | reverse complement strand
CCGCGAATACCGCACCCAAGATCACTCAGACATCCGGCACCACCAACCTGAGCACGGGTGGCGTCATGCGGAGTGGCCTCGACGTGAATGGTGGCAGTCTCATCGGAGCAGGAACGATTTATGGCAACGTAGAGAATGCGGCGATTGTCGCTCCTGGCAATTCGCCTGGCATCATCACGATCAATGGTGACTACTCTCAGACGAATTCCGGCGACCTCAACATCGAGATCGGCGGTACGACAGCCGGGACGCAATACGACCAGCTTGACGTCAATGGCACGGTGACGCTCGGCGGCGATTTGATCGTCAATCTGATTAACAGCTTCACGCCGTCGAATGGCAACAGCTTCACGATCATCGACAACGACGACACGGACGCCGTCAGCGGGACATTCACGGGGCTGAGCGAAGGTTCGCAAATCACGGTCAGCGGATCGACGTTCACGATCAGCTACGTTGGCGGGACTGGCAATGATGTCGTGCTGACGGCTTCTGCTCCGTTGACGACGGGGGTGGCGATCAGCGGGAACGATCTAGTACTCAGCGATACCGGCAACGACACCAACGACACACTCACGATTTCCACCGACGGCACAAATCTCACGATCAGCGACCCGAACAGCGCGCTGTCCACGGCCATCGCCGGTGCGACTGGCAACGGAACGAACACCATTGTCGTGCCGCTGTCGGCATTCACGGGGGCCATCATCGTCAACGGTGGCGACGGCAACGATTCGCTGGCGATCCATTTGGGATCGGGCAACTTTGGCCGAGCGATCACGTTCAACGGCGGCGGGCAGACGACAGGAGATTCGTTGACTGTGACCGGCGGCGGGACGTTCGCCTCGGTCACACACACCTTTACGAACGCGAATGACGGCAGCATCAGTGTCACCGGCAACAGCACGATCAGCTACACGGGCCTGGAGCCGATCACCGACAACCTGAGTGCGACCGACCGCGTCTTCACGTTCAACGGCGGGGCCGAGACGATCACGGTCGTCGATGCGACTGGCGCGGCGATGACGATTGATTCAAACCTTGCTGAATCGGTGACCTTCGCCAACCCGACCGGCTCGCTGACGATCAATGCGGGATCTGGAGACGACACGGTCACGATCACTTCTGTCGATGCGGCTTACAACGTCGATCTGACGATCAACGGTGATGCCGCCAGCGACACAGTCAATCTCAACGGTGACATCACCTTTGCGACGGGCGAGAGCCTAATCGTCAACGCCGAGTCGTTGAACACCGGCGCGAACGCCGACCTGATCACGTCTGGCAGCGGTCTCGTGGCACTTATGGTGGATGACATCGCGCTAGATGCAACGAGCACACTGGTCTCGGCCAGCATTGTGACGATCAAACCACAGACGGCTTCGCGGACGATCGACCTTGGGAAGAATACCGGCGGCTCATTGAGCCTGACTGACGCGGAACTCGATCGAGTCACCGCCGGGACGCTCAACATCGGCGACACGAACAGCGGCGCGATCACATTCAGCGCGGACATCACTCGTGCGGCGAGCACGAATATCGATCTCACGACCGGAGCGAACAACAACATCGCGTTCGGTGCGTTCTCGCTGAATGCTGGCAGCGGCGGAGATGTGACGATGACGACCAGTGGCAGCGGAGCAATCACAACCGGGGACAACGCTGGGACCGACCTCACAGCGGATGACGTGACTT
>CAIJTL010000245.1 GCA_903823545.1 uncultured Planctomycetaceae bacterium | reverse complement strand
GCCTGCTCCGTAAGCATCAACAACCAACACAAAGAAACCATGTTTCACCGAACCGATACAACGTGACTGCACAACACGGTCCTGCTTCGCTCCGGCCCAGTGCCCATGCACATGCAGAATGGCCGGAACCTTCTCAGTCTTCGCTCTCTCCGGCACATAAGCATTCGCCGTCATCCACACACCCGGTCGAGTCTGAAAGATCAAACGCTCAACCCGATACCCGTCTCGCTGAATCTCCCCCAACTTTCGCGGTGCGAGATCACACGGTGTTTCGGGAAATCCCCCCCATGCTTTCAAGAGGTTTGCTCGCAGCGATGACTTTCGTTGTTGCCAGTCTTCCGAGTTCTTCGGAACGACGTCACCCTCCCGCAACGCAGCCGCCTGAGCCTTCACAAATTCGCGAAACGCACTCCCTTGATCGGGACCAACATCAGCCGCCGTTGCCAACATCACGTGGCAAGAAAACCAACAAACCAGTCCACAAAATCCGAGGCTCAGTCGCATCATCGTTTCTCCGAATTGCCATTAGGGCCATGACCGGAAGCGCTACCGCCAAGGATCGTATCGCGGAGCCGATTGGACCGCGAACTGGCACCCGCCGTTACTGACCGTGATTGGTAAATCTGGGCATCGGATCGTGACGCTTTCTCTGCAAGGTTTCATGGCAACCCTCTCGGTCAGTTTTCCAGGTTTTTGAAGAATACTTCGATGCGTCGGTGAGTGGGTTGGATTCTGCATTTGTTGGGTGAAGGCCGTAACATCGTTATGGTCAAGAACAACTTCACCCCGATTTCTGCATTCCATCAAGTTGATGCAAAACTGGTTGCGAAGCGTTCGGTCGCATTTGTTCCGATACAGGCGGACGATTCGAGCGTCGTCGCGACACGAGCGGGGAGTGACTTGTGGTCATTGAAATTCTCTTAAGAGACATTGTGACTGTGGCAGGACTAGCGTTGGCGAGCGTGTTTGAAGTCACGACAATCCCAATCGGGAAGTGAATTCGAGCCAACGAAGATGACATTCTCAAAGCCCCATTGCGAAGCGGGCTTATTAAGCCTCGTGGATTTGACGCATGACGGAGTCGAGAAAAACACGGATGCTGTTGCAAGTCACCTGGCCGATGGCGTTAGTCAGTGGGGTATTGTTGACAGTTGCCGTGATCGCCGCGTGGTATGTACATCGGCTGCAAAATGACGCCTCGGATGTGCTGGTCGTCAACGTCGGCAGTGTGCGGGCTGCTGAAGAGATCGAAATCGGTCTGCGTGAAATCCAAGCCTGCTTGAACAAATATCTGCGAACGGGGGACCAGCGTCAGCTTGAGGCTGTTGCCGAAATCCGACGCGAGACCGATCGCTGGATGGATGAAGCCGACCGTCTCTCGACGACCCCTCGCGAGGATGAACTGGTCGCACTGGCCAAGCGCGGTTACGAACGGTTCTTCACCGAGTTTGAGCGGCAGTCACGGGACAGTTCCGATCCACAGACTCGCGAGCGTGTCGAGCAGCTTTTGGACGAGGTGCTCACCCGCGAGATTCTCGCACCGGTTCAAGAGTATCTCGACTACAACGAGCAGGCGATGGCGACGACCAGCCGTGAGAATCAAGTCGTGGCGGATCGCATGGCGCTTGTGTTGCTGTTGCTGGGATTCAGCGGCGCGGTGGCGGGAGTGTTGGCGGGGTTCGCACTCTCACGCGGGCTGCGGCGGTCTCTGGTTCAACTTTCCGTGCCGATCCGCGATGCGGCAGGGCGACTGAGCGAGGTGGCTGGGCCGCTGTCGGTGACTGGCTCTGCATCGCTCGACGACATGCAGGTGGAACTGCGGCACATCGCGGATCATGTCGCCAGCGTGGTTACTCGGCTGCAAGCGAGTCAGCGAGAAGTGCTGCGAGCGGAGCAACTGGCGGCGGTCGGACAACTCGCGGCCGGGATGGCTCACGAGCTTCGCAATCCGCTGATGTCGCTGAAGTTGCTAGTACAAGCGGCGATGGAACGGTTTCAGAACGACTCGTTGCGTGCCCGCGATCTAACGATTCTGGAGGAGGTCGCGGCTCGATTGGAGCAGTCTCTGCAAACCTTTCTCGATTTTGCGCGGCCACCGCAGATTGAGCGGCGTGTGTTCGACTTGTCGAAGTTGGTGACACAAACACTCGACTTGGTGGCTGGTCAGGCGAAACAACGCGGTGTGCGGCTGGAGGGTGCGATGACGTCTCCTTGGCATCTGGATGCGGACGAAGGGCAAGTCCGGCAAGTGCTCGTGAACCTGTTGCTCAACGCGATTGATGCGACACCCCCCGGCGGCCGGGTCTGGCTGGAGTCGGAACGGGCCGCATCACGACCAAGTGCGGCAGGCAACTCAGACACGACAACCAATTCCGTTGGCTGCGACTCAGGCAGCTTACTGCGTATCTGTGACACCGGCGGTGGCCTGCCAGTGGATTTCGGCGAGCGCATCTTTGAGCCGTTCGTCAGCACGAAGGACACGGGAGTCGGCCTGGGCTTGTCGATCTGCCGCCGTATTGTCGAGTCACACGGCGGAGAGATCGTCGCTGAGAATCGTTCAAGTGGCGGCGCGGCGTTTGCCATCTGGCTGCCGGACGTGGCCGAACAGTCAAACCAAGCCGAACTGCGAGGTCCGCACATTCTGGAGTCGCCGCGTCAGGAGTCCGTCGCTTTGCAGACAACGTAAGGGTGCCTTATGGATCGGTTGTTGATCGTGGATGATGATCCGCAAGTACGGCTGTCGCTGGAGAGCACGCTGGCTTCGGATGAACTCGAAGTCATGCTGGCGGCGACGGCGCGCGAGGGACTCGCGTTGCTCGAAAGTCATCCGCCCGGAGCTGTCGTGCTGGATGTGCGGCTGCCCGACATGTCCGGCCTGGAAGCCTTTGACCTCATCCGCAAAATTGATCCGCGTCTGCCCGTCATCATCATCACCGCGCACGCGACCACCGAAACCGCGATCGAAGCGATGAAGCGTGGCGCATTCGAGTACCTACTCAAGCCGGTCGATCTGCATCAACTTCGCGAGCTGCTGGCGAAGGCGATCCAAGTCAGCCGGATGCGTCATGTACCGGCGGTGTTCGAGGAATCCGCCGCGTCGGATGACTCCGTGGACCGCATCGTTGGACGCTCGCCTGTCATGCAGGAGATTTACAAGTCGATCGGCCGCGTCGCTCCGCTGGACGTCAACGTGCTGATCCTCGGTGAAAGTGGCACAGGCAAGGAACTGGTCGCACGAGCGATCTATCATCACAGTTCGCGCCGCGACAAACCCTATGAGGTCATCGACTGCGCGGCAGTCCCGGAAGCGTTGCTCGAAAGTGAACTGTTCGGCCACGAGCGGGGCGCGTTCACCAGCGCGGATCGGCGGCGCATCGGCAAGTTTGAGCAATCCAGCACCGGCACACTCTTGTTGGACGAGATCGGTGACTTGCCACTGCCGACGCAAGCCAAGCTACTGCGGCTGCTACAAGAGCAACGCTTCAACCGCGTCGGCGGTAACGAGACGATTCAGACCAATGTTCGTCTGATCGCGGCCACGAACCAGAAGCTCGATGAACTCGTGGCGACCGGCCGCTTTCGGGAGGACCTGTTCTATCGGCTGAAGGTTTACACGATCTATCTGCCCCCGCTTCGCGAGCGTCGCGACGACCTGCCGCTGTTAGTCGAACACTTGATCGGCCGCTTCAATCGCGAGTTCGGCAAGCAGGTGCGAGCCGCTCACCCGGACGCGCTGACCCTACTGAGTCGGCACACATGGCCCGGCAACGTCCGCGAGCTTCAGAACGCGCTCAAGTTCGCCATGATCCACGCGAGTGGCGACATGCTGACACCCGACTGCCTGCCGGAAAACCTGCGAGGCGGTGCAATGCGTCCGGCGGATTCAGCGACGTCACTCGATGTGGCGCGGCTGGTGGCCGAACTGCTCCGCACCGGGCAGCCGGACATCTACAAGGAAGTCTGCTCGGCCGTGGACCGAGTCATGCTCGATCAAGTGCTGCGACACGTTGGCGGCAATCAGGTGCAAGCCAGCGAACTGCTGGGCATCTCGCGGAACACGCTGCGGGCCAAGCTGCGGCTGCGCGACGCCTGCGCGGATGAAATCCCTCGCGAGCCCAATGTCTGATCGCGTGCAAATTCTGACCAGTGGCCTGAGCAATCCTTGCACACACCCTTGGTCGTTCTGAGCTTTGGAGAGCGAGGCGGCGTCAGCCCCCCGGTTTATACGACGCTGGACCAGTCTACTTGCCGCAAGTCCGGGGAGCTAATACTGCCTCGCTCGCCAGTCGCATTCGTGACAGAGTCTAAATGGTCGTCGTCACAGCGCGAGGCGTGCTCGGCATGGGACTTGCCTTCACTGAGGGGCTCGGCGGTTTATCGCGCCGAGAAAAACTTCAGAATGGAGTCTGTCGCCGATGCACGTCTTGTTCATTCATCAGAATTTTCCGGCTCAGTTTCGGTACATCGCACCTCGGCTAGCGCAAGAGCATGGTTGGAAATGCACGTTCGCGACTGCAAAGGCGTCTGAATCGCTGCCTGGCGTGGAAAAGGTCGTCTATACGTCCAAAGGAGGCGCGACAAAGGCCAATCATTTCTGCACGCAAAACTTTGAAAATTGTGTGTGGGAAGCGCACGGCGTTTATGAAATGCTCAAGCAGCGGCCAGACATTCAACCGGATTTGATTGTCGCCCACACCGGATTTGGGTCGTCGTTGTTTCTGCCGTTTTTGTACGACGCTCCGATTATCAACTTTGTGGAATTGTATTACAGGCCTGTAGGTGGTGACGTTGGCTTTCGCAAAGAGCTACCCGTCAGCGAAGAGACGCTGCTGCGGTTACAGACCAAGAATGCGATGATCCAGGCGGACTTAGCGAACTGCGACCGAGGTTGGACGCCGACGCAGTATCAACGCGATTTCTTCCCGCCTGAGTTCCGGTCCAAGATCGAAGTCATCTTTGACGGCATCGACACAGCGATCTATCACCGGCGGGATAACCCGCAGCGGCTGATCAACGGCAAGCTGCTTGCGCCGCCCGGCAAGCGTATCGTCACCTACGTGGCACGCGGGTTCGAGAAGATGCGCGGCTTCGACATCTTTATGGAAGCCAGCCGTCTGATTGCCGAGCAGTACCCCGATGTCCTGTTTGTAGTCGTCGGTAAAGACACGGTGCATTACGGCTCGGACTTGAAATACTTTAAAGAAGCGACGTACCGCGAGCACTTGCTGGCTTCGGGGCGTTACGACCTCTCGAAATACCTCTTCACCGGCTTCGTCTCGGAAGAGACGCTTGCCGAGATCCTGTCAATCAGCGACTTGCATATCTACCTGACCGAGCCGTTCATCGCGTCGTGGTCGATGGTCGATGCGATGTCGTGTGGCGTGGTATTGCTCGCTTCGGATCAGCGTTGCGTGCGCGAATATGTTGAGCCGGGCAAGAACGGCTTGCTAGTGGACTTCTTCGATGTTGAGGGTCTCGCCAAGCAAGCGGTCGAGGTACTGCGCGACCCAGTGGCGTATCGGCCGTTGGCGGAAGCCGCGATGCAGACAGTGCGAGAGAACTACTCGGTCGATGTTGCCATGCCGCGACTGAAGACATTCTTTGAAACAGTCGCCGCCAAGAAACGCGAGCCAAGCACGCTGATGAAAAACCTAGTACGTGAAGGAACGCTGCAACAAGTCATTTCGGACGAAGAGTCACATCGCAAGAAGGAAGCGCCTTATGCAGGAGTGCCGTACAAGCCAAAGGAGGCGTCGTTCACGTCGCCCGTTGCAGTGACACCAGCGGCTCAATCAAAGACCACTCCCGCCTCACTCAAGAATTCGCCACTGGCACTCGCGGCCAATTCGCCCGTGAAACGAGGCAACACGAAGCCCGATTCACCGCTTGGCCAAGCGCTCGAAAAGCTGTGGCAAATGGGCGTTGGCCGGGCGACGATCGAAGATTGGACGCTCGTCGCCGAGGCGTATCGCGGACCAGAGCCGTTTGAGACGCTCGGCGTCGATCAACATCCCCTTGATCTCGCTCGACTGATGCAGCGCGTGCTTCAATGGAAGCCGAAGCTAATTATCGAAAGCGGCACGGAACTCGGCGGGACTCTGTTCTTATGGACGCGCGTCGCAGCTTACGACTGCCATCTGATCGCAGCCGGTTTACCGGCGCAGCCGATCCCTGACGAAAGACCACCGCTGTTTGAAGCATTCGCTTGCGGTCAGCAAACGATCCGCAGCATTTCGCGCGGTGAGACCGCGAAGATCGACTACGACATCAATAAGCAACGTGAAAAACGCCTTGCTAACTTCATGTTCCTCAATGGTCGCCGACCGTATGAGCAACTCAAGGCTGACCTTGATCGCTGCTGGAAGTGGCTTGCTTCCGGAGCGCTCGTCGCCTGGGACGGTCTGCGACCGTTCGGCTTTGACGAGAAGCATTTGGCTGGCGGCATTCAACTCTGGCAAGAGTTGCAGCCGCGTTTTCCACAAAACGCCGAGTACCTCTTCGGCAAAGATCTTCCTTGCGGTGGTATCGCCGCAATCGTC
>CAIJTL010000244.1 GCA_903823545.1 uncultured Planctomycetaceae bacterium | reverse complement strand
GATCTTGGCACGGCCGCCAAACACATTCAGCGAGGAATTTGAAGAGGCCGACGCGAGAACACAATCGCGGAAACTGACTCGTTGCCCGTCCGTCGCACCGAACCCGAAAAGTCTCGCTTGCCCTTTCGTTGAGGGAACCACGCACCGGCACCGCAGAAAGGCCACGTCGCGAACGCCATTGAACTCGCACAACGTCGGCCCAGCGGAAATGAAATCGACACCCTCGAACCGCGCGGCGCCCTTGTCGAAGGTAAACAGCGATGTGACGCTGGCCGTTGCGTCGGGAGCCGAAACAAAGAGCGGACGGAATCCGGCAGCCGCCTTGAGCGTGAACTCCTTTTGCTTGAACGTCACCGGCTTCGGGCCGCCGATCGGGAAAGGGCCGTTGCCGTGGACTTCGATCACGTCCTGCGATTGGCTGGCATCGAGAGCCTCTTCAAGAGTCGCATGCCGAGCGGCCACAGCCCCGTTGCGGAGCGTCACAAACGGCGCACCAGCAGCGTCCTTAAGAAAGTTCGGCATGATCTTGCATTTGGGAAGTGCCTGCTGCAGCTTGGCCACTCCGGCGGGTGTGACTTTCGTGTAGTTCAAATGCAAATCTTTGAGGTTGGTCAACGCCGCCAATTGCTCCATTCCTGCGTCACTGAGTTGAATGCTCATCAACCGCAATCGCGTCAGCTTCTGGAGCGGCGTAATTCGTCGCAATTGCTCATCGGTCACGTCACGCAGTCTCAATTCGAGCGATGCCAACATCGGCAGGCCAGACAGTCCAGTCACACCGGCCTCGGTGAGCACCGTTCCCGGCAAAGACAGAACCTGCAACTCCGGCCACGAGTCCTTCGCGATGTTGACGACCGCATCACTCTCAACGAGGTCACCAAAGTTGAAGCTTTGCATCTTTCGAAGGTCTCGCAACGGTTCGAGCCCTCGCGCACTGACACGTGTCGATCCCAACTCCAATCGGGTCAATTCCGAAAGCACACGCAAGTCCTTGACCCCCGCATCAGTAGTTGGCGTGCCAGTTAAGTCGAGCGATTTCAGAGACTTCAACGTGCTGAGGAACTTCAGCGTTCGATCCGAGATTTTGCGACAGGAATTGAGGCTGATTTCATTGATCTCAGTCAAGTCGCGCAGATTTTCCAGACTCGCATCTGTGACCGACTCGCGTTCCTTGTCGCTTGGTTTGAACAGATTGACCACTTGGACTTTGAAGAGGCTGGCCGGCAGTTTGTCAGCGATGGCGATCTCATCGCTGATCTTCGTTTGGCTCACCTCACGCACCTTGACCTTCCCACCCGCACTGAGCACCCACTCAGCCGCGCGGCGGTCGGGATTGTCACTTGTCGCCGACTTCAGGCCGTCCCATCGGATGTTGCACTTGGGCAGCGCGAGCTGCAGCTTGGCCACACCGGCGGCGGTGACCTTCGTCTCCTGTACATCCAATATCCTCAGGCCAGTCAGCGGCCGCAGATGGTCCAGCCCTGCGTCACTGATCGGACTGCGGTTCGTCCGCAATACGGACACCTTCTGAAGCGGTGCCAGGAGGCGCAATTGCTCATCGGTGGTTGAGCGAACTCGCAACTCGAGGCGAGAAATCGTCGGCAGGCTGGCAATCTCGGCCACTCCGGCCTCGGTAAGGGCCGTTCCGGGTAATGAGAGAATCTGCAAATCTGGCCACGCGGCCTTAGCGATCCCCACGACGTTGCTGCTCGCGTTATCATCACCGAACACCAACTCACGCAACTTTCGCAGGTTTCGTAGCGGTTCGAGACCACGGCCAGTGACGCGAGTAACTCCGAGGGAGAGGGTTTCCAATTCAGTCAGCTCGCGCAAGTCCGGCATCCCCGCATCCGTGACTGCAGTGACGCTCAAGCTCAGCGATTTCAGCGTCTTGAATGTGCCGACCAGTTTCAGGGCTCGATCCGTGACCTTTGGACAATGCTCAAGAACGAGACCCGTGATTTCCGCGAGGCCGCGCAGGTTTTCCAGGCCATCGTCTGTCACCAGTTGGCGTGCTCCGGTCAGATCGACCATCTGTACTTTGAAGCGGCCGGACGGCAGCTTGTCGGCGACAGTGATCAGCTCGCTGATTTTGGTCTGATTCTCCTCGCGCACACGAAGGTGCCTGCCCACGCTGAGGACCCACTCGGCCGCGCGGCGGTCGGGGTCATCGCTGTTTAAGGGACTGCCATCCGCCTGTACCCACTTCGCGCCGACGATCTTGCCGTGATGGTTGTTGCCGGACGAGTCCTTCAGGACGGAACCACGTCCCTCATCGAAGTGGTACAGGGCGATCGTATTGGGATTGGATGTGAAGTGCCGTTGCGGCGTGAATTCGTCTGGATAGCTCACATCGCTGGAAATTCGGAGTTCGTCGAGAACTCCTGAAAAATTGTTAGCGACGCTTGCATCCGAGCCAATTGGTATTCCTCCCAGTACGAGACGCAGCCTCGGAACAACTGAGGCCGCAGCATCGCCAAAGATTTGGACTCGATCAGCCTGGAACGAGCCACGCATTCTTTTGCCATCCACAAAGAACGTGGTCTTGGCCCCGTCCCAAACCACAGCCAAATTGTGAACACTTCTTAACTAGACGTGTGGACCACCCAAAGGAGAGGAGTGGTCGAAATTGAGTTGAGAGCCGTTGGCCCAACGGCTCGTTCCCACATAACGACCTTCTCGATAAATATTAAACCACTCGTCTTGCCGGCGAGCCGCGAGGATGGTTTCCCTTCCGGCAGTCGTGTCATGCAAGCGAACCCACGCTTCAATTGTCAGGCGATTGCGAAGGTCCAACGATTCGATATTCAACTCGACATGACAACGCTGACCATCAAACTCCAATGCATAATCGGTTGCCGTCCCGGCTTTCGGTTCGTTCGGCACCTTCCCCCTCGGAGTCTCCTTATGGCCGAGCAGCGTCTTGCCCTGCATGGCTCGAACGCGGCGGCCGACTCGTTCGACTTTGATCGGGACGTTCTCTCCCTTGGTCACCTCGAACGCTTCCGTGTCGAACGCGATGTCCTCCCGTTTGATGTGCAGCACATGCTCGCCCAGCGGCAGTCGAACGTTTTCGTCAGTCACGCCCTTCAAGATGCGACTGGTATCGCCAACGGTCACTTCGATCAACTCGTCGGTGATCTCCAGATGCAGCGTCCCCGATTTGCCACCCATGGCAAACATGATCGCCAGCAACACGACCATGGCGACAGCAATCGAACCAAGTAGCACCGCCTTCTTGTTCTGGCCACCTCGCAAACGGGAGGCTTCGATCGTCAGCGTTTGCTCGGTGCGTGGATCGGTCCCAGCCTCACCCGCCGACGAGATCATTGTTTCGGCCTCGCCCGACGACTGAGCGGCGGCAGTTCCCTTCACGCCAGATGGGGCCGCACTCGTCGCGGTCGAACTCTCGCCTCCGCTAATCTGCCTCAGAAAATCTTGCAGCTCATTTCCGCTGCCGACACTGAGTCCGCTTGTCGTCGTGTTCGAGGTCGGTTGAATCGCAATCGTCGGCGAACCACCGGACAGGCAGCGTTCCAACTCGGCCATCACTTGAGTCATCGTTTGCGGCCGATCCTCTGGCTGCTTCGCGACCATGCGGCGGAAGACGGTGTCGAGTGCCGTCAACGTAGCCGTGTCGCTCCGCGACACGATTGCCGAGCGCGCGTCACCCGCTCGACTGTCGTTTGACAATCCCACGTCGAGCGACGTTCGGCTGTCCTGTCGCGGAGCGACAGGGCTACTTTCCAGCGACGGAATCGGCGACTCACGATGCGCCATCAGCTTCTTCATCATCGTGTCGCCGTCGTACAGACACTTGCCGACCAGCAAGTAGTACAGCGAGCAGCCCAGCGAATAGATGTCGCTCCGAGCGTCCGCATGCTTGGTGTC
>CAIJTL010000243.1 GCA_903823545.1 uncultured Planctomycetaceae bacterium | reverse complement strand
GTGCCGATCTGCGAAGCGGCACTCAAAGCGGGCAAGCACGTCTATTGCGAGAAGCCGCTGGCTCATTCGATTGCCGAGTGTCGCGCGTTAGAGCAGCTCGCCAAGAGTCATCCCAAGCAGGCCACTCAGACGGGCAATCAAGGCTGCTCGACCGAGGGTTTTCGACGGAGCTTTGAAGTCATTCAGTCCGGGTTGCTGGGGAATGTCACCGAAGTCCATGTTTGGCATCCGAGTCATGCTTGGCCGAACGGCGTTGATCGACCGACGAGCGATCCCATTCCCGAAGGGCTCGATTGGGACTTCTGGTTAGGAAAGGCACCGGCTCGACCGTATGCCAATGACGTCTATCACCCCGGCAAGTGGCGCGGCTGGTATGACTTCGGCGGAGGTTCGCTGGCCGACTTCTGTTGCCACGGTTTTCAGTTGGCCTATCGAGCCCTCGAACTCGACGCCCCGACTCGCATCGAAGCGACCGGCGACAACATGGGACACGAATCGTTCCCGACTCGCTGCACGGTGACGTTCGACTTCCCCGCCAAAGGGAAGCGCGGGCCGGTCAAGCTCTTCTTCTACTCGGGCGACAAGCACCTGCCGCCGGAGCATGTGACGCAAGGCCCCGTCGGTTCGACCGGCTGCTTGGTCGTAGGCAGCGAGGGAACTCTGTCTGCCGGCTTGTGGAACACCGGCTGCGACGTCCGCTTGAAGGGAGCCAGTGGCTTCTCCGGAGCGAACCAACCCGAGGTCGCCAAGATCGCGAAGACTCAACCGCGCATCGACACCGAAGTGCTGAAGTGGGATCCCAAGCTCGCGGCGAAGGGCGAACGTCCGAAGTGGAGTGCCGTGAATAACTCGCACATGTTCGAGTGGGTCTTGGCCTGTGCCGGAGACGCGAAGTCGTACTCGCCCTTCGAAATCGGAGCCCGCATCACGGAAGTCGGCATGCTGGGAGTGCTCGCCCTGAGAATGCAAAAGCCGATCGTCTGGGACGCCACGAAACGCCAAGCTGTCGGCATGCCCGAAGCCGACGCGGTCATCGATCCCAAGCCAGCGAGCGAGAAGTATCTGCCGGGCTAAGCATGAGGTGGCTTTGAAACAGAGACCGCCTGGCAATGAGATCAATGGGATGATTCGGAATGATGATTTCGAAAACCGAAGCTGACGCTCGCAGATCATGTTTCTGATCGTTCCCATTGAAGTGCCGACCAAACTGAAATGTCTCGCAACCAAACAACTCTCGATCGTTTGAAAGGTCATCACACCGTGAAGCGTTCTCATGTGGGCATCGCCCTTTGTCTTGTCGCCTGTCTTTGGTTGATGGCAGTTTCAACGTGTGGGGCTGCGGATGGGCTGCTGGTGGCGACGGCTCCTTCCAAGCTGCACTGGGTTTGGGTAGAGCAGGGTGAGGACAAGGGCGAGACGGTGGTGCTCGAAGCACGCTTCTCGTTGGAGAAGAAGCCGGCGAATGGGCGTGTGCGAGTGATGGCTCGGGCGGGTTGCTCGGTGTCGATCAATGG
>CAIJTL010000242.1 GCA_903823545.1 uncultured Planctomycetaceae bacterium | reverse complement strand
TCGCGTCTTCGTCTTTGCCCGCTTGCAGCGGAATGTCCAACGTGATCGTCGGATATTTTTTGACGATCCCTTGTGGGATGCGGAACGAAGATTTCATCACGAGTTCGCCTGCGTCACATCGACCCAGCAAGGTGAACAACATCGGTATCAAGCTCAGGAGAACGATCTTGCTGCATCGTTGCCGAGACGGTTGTCGAACTCGCGTAGACATGACGTTTTCCCCGCACCACTGAGCTTGCCTCAGTGGAAACGGGCCTTTGCACTATGAAAGGTTTCACTCGTAATCAGGAACGTCGTAGTGCAAAAGCCCGCGAGCCACCGAGACAAGCTCGGTGGGGTTTGTTTGAAGAATCCGACATCATCAACGGCAAGAATTGCCGACGAGCTTGATGTTACGAACATACAGACCGTGAAAGGATCGGCGTTTCGTGAGCGCTGTTTCAAACCGTCTGGAAGAGCCCGAATAACTCGCCGATATCAGAGCGTCGCAAATCGAGATTACGGATTGGGCGAATCCGACTTTGGCGGGATGGCTGCGGGATTTTCTCTCGCTTTAGACGTTTCGCCAACTTTATCTAATCCCAATTGGGTCGCCGCAAACTTCATGACAAAAGGAAACGCCAAATAGGTTCCGTAGACCGCCGCGCAGATGACGGCGATGTAGACGATGAAACCGACTCCGCCGAGAGCGCCCTCAACTTTGTCTCGAATCCAGCGAAAGATCTTCCGTTTCTTTTGCTCTTTCTCGATCTGCGCATACATCTCTTTCATGTTGCCTGCGCGTTTTTGAGCCGACTCTTTTGTGACACGTTTCTTGATGTAAGGCTCGAACTCAGGGTAAGAGCCGAGCGGAGCAAAATCACCTTTTTCACCACGCTTGGCGGTCGCTTTGAGGTCGAGCAATTCGGCCTTGATCATCTGCTGAACTTGAGCCGCAGGCATCTTGGTAATGACTTGCTGGCCCTTGGGATTCGTGTGCTTGACGTACCAACCGACCGAATCTTTCGCGGCCAACTTCTCGGTCGCTTCCATCGCGATATCGGCAGAGGTCATCGCGACGGGAGGAAGTTTGACTTTGGGTTGTTTGCCATCCGGTCCTGCGGCCACAGTCCGCTTCGCGGTGACACCTTCAGTTCCGGTAATGAAGCTGAGCGATTGGTGTTCAAGTCCCAAGTTATCGAGATCCTTGATCAGTTCCTCGCAGGTTGCATAACGATGGTTTTTGTCCTTCTGAATCATCTTGTCGATGATGAGATCGAGCTTCTCTGGGACTTCTCGATTGTGCTTGCGGGCGTTGTCGTACTTCCCGGTTTCCTTCGCCATGATCAGCTTCACGACGGTGTCCCCACCGAACGGCAACTTGCCGGTGACGAAGTAGTAAAGCGTGATACCCAGAGCATAAACATCGGTGCGGCGGTCAGCGTTCTTGGCGTCGCGGGCTTGTTCCGGCGCCATGTACAAGGGGGTTCCAAGTCCTGTTCCGCTTTGAGTCATCGACATGTCTTCGTCATCGATTACTTTGGCGAGACCGAAGTCAGCAACCTTCACGATTCCCTTCTTCGTCACCAGGATGTTATCCGGCTTGATATCGCGGTGGATCATGTTGAGATCATGAGCCGCTCGCAGCGCATCGGCGCAGCGTAAGACGATGTGAACGGCGTCGCCGATGGCGAGCTTTCCGAGCTTGTCCATCCATTTCTGCATACTCGGCCCGTCGATGAATTCGATGGCCACGTAGTGTTGGCCGTTGGCTGAATCAGCCGCATAAGCCTTCACCGCATTGGGGTGATCGAGCTTTGCCATCGAACGAGCTTCACGAATAAATCGTTCGACGAATCCCTTCTTCTTGGCCATCTCTTTGGAAAGGAGCTTCAACGCGACGGGGCGATCAAGGCTCAGTTGTCGCGCCAAAAAGACTTCGCCCATGCCTCCTTGGCCAAGCTTTTTTTCGACCTCGAAATCACCCAAGACGAGCTTCTTTTTTGGGGTGCTCGCCTTTGAGTCCTCGTCCGTCATCGTCGCGGCCATGTCTTCATCGTCGATTGAATTTTCGTCGGACACTGCGTGGTCTCCTGCTCAACATAAACCTGAATCGCTCGTTTTGAATTTGAGCGATCTACTTCCATGCGAAGGTCTCGCCCGTCAGCCGCTCGAACGCTTCGATGTATTTTGAGCGAGTACGATCAATGACCTCACACGGTAATTCGGGAGGATTACTATTCTTGTCCCAGCCAGACGTTTCGAGCCAATCGCGAACGAACTGCTTGTCATACGAGGGCTGCCCCTGGCCGGGTGAGTATTGATCTGCTGGCCAAAACCGTGAGCTGTCTGGCGTCATGACTTCGTCGATCAACCATAACTCACCATCGAGTCGACCAAACTCAAACTTCGTATCTGCAATCAAAATCCCTTTTTGTCGCGCGATCTCCGCACCTCGCAAATAGACGTCGATACTCAGTTGCCTCAGTTTTTGTGACGTCTCTACTCCGATCAGACGACACATTTCCTCAAAAGAAATATTGATGTCGTGTCCGCTATCGGCTTTCGTCGCCGGAGTGAAGATCGGCTCCGGAAGCAAGTCGCTTTCTTGCAATCCTGTTGGAAGCTGAATGCCACAGACGCAACCATTTTGGCGATATTCTTTCCAGCCTGAACCGGACAAATATCCGCGGACAACGCATTCGATCGGCACAACGTCGGTTTTACGGACAACCAAGCTCCGACCACTCAAAGACTCACGATCTGTGCCGGCTGGGAGTGGGACATCGTCCAGATTCTGACTCAGGAAGTGATGCCGAACCGGGAGATGCTGAAACCAGAAGCGGCTAAGCTGCGTGAGGACTCGCCCCTTATCCGGAATACCGCTGGGCAAAACCCAATCGAAGGCACTGATTCGGTCGGACGCGACCATCAACATCCGGTCGCCAAAATCATACATGTCGCGGACTTTGCCACGTCGCGGAGTGTGGCCGGGACTCGAACTTGTCAAAACCGCAGAGCGCATCGTAAGTCCTCAAGAGTCAATCGGATCGCTCGGAGTCTAGTGCTGAAACCGCTGCTTGAACAACCACCAACGGCTCAATAGACTGCCCGGCCCAAAGCCGATGGATCCTTTGGACTTCGCTCGCGTCGAACTCCCCTCCAGTGCCGATTGAGCGACGGCACGAAACGCCCTCGATGGCGACTTTATGGTGCGAGGATTCGAGTGGGTGTCATGAAATTCCTGGTCCATCCCGAAAGTCTCCTTTCGGATTGGCCCGAAGTCCAAAGCGGATATATCACTGGTTTCGATGGCCGCGTCTTTCCGTCGCGAGTCGAAGTCGAAGGGAATGTTGTTGCTTGCCGACGTCCCGCTTCCGATAGCGGTAAGTTCAACGTCGCGTGGCCAGTCCCAGGATTCGGTCGACCGATCGTCACAACGTCGAGTTTACGCGAACAAGAAAAAACATACTTCCTCGCGGTCGAGCTCGCTCGCGGAAAGATCTGCCAAGTCCGTAATCAAGCTTCCGCTTGGGAGCAATTGGGGATGCAGATTCCTGATGCTTTCCATCCAGTCAATAAACTGGCCCACAGCTTGTTTGCGAAAGCCGTGGGTATCCAGGCAGACGCCCCAATTCAGGCAAGTGAGCTCGCGACTCAAGCCATCACCAAAGCATGCGAGGCGGCGGCGATCCTGACGATTGGTTATACCGATCAGCGACTCGCGATCCGTATGAAGAGGGCAACTCAGCTACCGGTTTCGCTGGGATGCAACTTGGCTCATTCAGTGCCGAAACCCGAATGGGATTCGCTCCTTCCCGGCACGTTCAACGCGGCGGCCATTCCGATTGAATGGCGATATGTCGAACAGGCCGAAGGGGAATACCAATGGGATTGGCTCGACGCTCAAGTCGAATGGTGTCAGCAAAACAAAATGGTGATGCGCGGTGGCCCGCTGCTCGACTTGGGGCCAAACGGCTTGCCGAAGTGGCTTGAGCAATGGGGTCACGACTTCTTTAACTTGCAAAGTTTCTTGTGTGATTTCGTTGAAACGGCAGTGTCTCGCTTCAGTGGCAAGATTCGTTTGTGGGAAGTTTCATCGCGCGTGAATACTGGTGGAGCACTCAACCTCACGGAAGAAAATTGCCTGACACTTGTTGCCCGGACATTAGAAGTTGCTCGGCGCACTGATGAAGAATCGCAATTCTTGATTCGCATCGAGCAACCTTGGGGAACGTACCAGTCTCGCGGTCAACATCGCTTGTCGCCGGTGCAATTTGTTGATGCCTTGCTGCGATGTGGAGTTGGCCTCAGCGGAGTTAATCTGGAAATTGCCGTCGGCTATCGAGAACGCGGTTCAGCCTCGCGCGACGTGCTCGACTTCTCTCGCATGATCGATGTTTGGAGCGGGCTCGAAGTCCCGATTCATGTGACGCTCGCGTTCCCATCGTCCGCCGCACTCGATCCGAACGCCAGTGGTGCGCTCGAAGTCGACAATAACAGTTGGAAGACTCCGTGGAGCGAAGAGGCTCAATCCGAATGGATCGACACCTACTTACCGCTACTGGTTGCCAAGCAGGCGGTGACCGGAATCTTCTGGACGCATCTCAGCGATGCCGAACCGCACGAATTTCCGAACGCGGGCCTGCTCAATCAAAGCGGCCAACCGAAGTTCGTCTTTGAATCGTTGCGGCGACACAGCAAGAACCACTGGCAGTAAGAATAGGCGAGTCGTTCGCGCGACTCGCATTCCGTGTGTCAATTGACCCCCGGCATACTTTCCGGCGTTCGTTGACGCATTGGAAATCTCAGTTGCGGAGCAACTGAACTACTTACCTGACGGCTGCGGGCCGGGAGCCATCCGCAACCAGCCTTCGATGCGAGTGGGGTCGTAGCCAACGACGAACGCAACCAACGACAGCGATCCCGCGAGTCGAGCGTATTGCCCTGGTGTGCTGTCTTTGAATGGATCATCCATCGCGACATACAAACCAGCGACCAAACAGAGATAGATCACGAACCCGCGCATCGTTGCAGAAAGTGGATTTTCATAGAGAAACGCGCGTTGTCGCTCCGGAATCTTCTTCAGGTCATCGTCCTCCATCGTTGTGACCACGGCATTGCTGACACATCCGCCTAGGAATCCCGCCATCAGCGTGAGCATCGCCATGTTCGTCGGGCTGTAGCAAAAGAATGCGGCGATGAACGCCCAAACGACTGATGGTCCCGGTTCCGGCGGAAGGGTGGATGCCTTATGTGTTACGTCTGATGCATTCTTGGCAACTCCATCTGTCGATGGCTTCACGGCCGATTCTTCTGGTGGCTTTGAAGGCGTATCTGCTGCTAGTTTCGAAACGCTATCAGTGGTCTTTGCGATATTTTCTGCAACTGATTTTGCGGCGGTATCAGCGACGGCCTTCGCAACAGTGTTTGCTGCCGCTTTCGCGGCGGCGGCTACCGAAGCCGGGTCTTTGTCAGCAATCTCGCTAGGCGGGACTCTCATCACTTTGTTGTACAAGTCCTT
Source organism: uncultured Planctomycetaceae bacterium (assembly GCA_903823545.1). Taxonomy (GTDB): domain Bacteria; phylum Planctomycetota; class Planctomycetia; order Planctomycetales; family Planctomycetaceae; genus SXKJ01. The sequence continues at coordinate 468 of CAIJTL010000242.1, read as the reverse complement.
GCCGGCGTCTCCCAGTTGCTTCTTCATCGTGATGGGTGCAAGAACGATGCGATGCTCGATTGACTCCAGCAGCAAACCGGCGGCATAAAGCATCAGCCAAGTGACCAATGCCAAGACCGTTACGACGATCTGCTTTCGAGGAATGTTTTTCATGCGAGGCATGTCCATTCTGCAGACGAGAAATCAAAAGTGTGGGGAAAAAGAAACACCAGGAAGCTGATAGTTCGTGATTGACGGCGAGGCAAAAAAGACCCATCAATTAACTAACAACAGACTGTTTTATCGACCGATTGAGCCTGTCGTGTCTTCGCTACCGATTCTCCTGACGGCTCAACTCCGACAGCGGCAAATCGCTCGATCCGACATAATGCACTGACGCAGCGAGACAACTCTGGGCTGGTATGCAACGAAGAATCGCTCCAGTTAAACTCGATTTGCCTGCGACGCTGTTCGTCACTGACTCGCAGC
>CAIJTL010000241.1 GCA_903823545.1 uncultured Planctomycetaceae bacterium | reverse complement strand
TCATGAACTGACGCCAGCAGCGTCGTTATCCGTGCTTACCTTCGAGTGACGCACCAGCATCCAGAACTCGTCCAATCGTAAGACGGACGCGAGAAGTGCATAGCTTGCCAGCGACGCAATCATTGCGATGCTTAAGCTGAGTAAACGGTGTTGCGTTCGATCAACTCCAGGAAGGTGATTCAAAGCCGACCAGCCGACGATCATCATCACGCCTGCGGCAGCGATGGCTCGTAGTGAGGTGCTCAGCAATGACCGCCACGGAAGTTGGCCGATCCGCTTTTGAATCAAAAGAAGACAGCATCCGAACTGCAAAATGCCGCATAGGGATGTGCTCAACGCCAACCCCTGTCCGCCGATCACGAAGATCAATGAGATATTCAGGCACAGGTTGAGCAACATGATCCACAGGCCAATTCTTAATGGCGTTTGTCGATCACCAATCGCGTAATACGCTCGCTGCACGATCAACAAGCCGCAAAAGGCCCACACCCCCAAGCTGTAGGCTGCCGTCATTTCGGTCGCTTGATGTGCGTCGTGAGCGGTGAAGTTTCCCCGTTGAAAAATCGCCGCCACGATCTGGTCTGACAACAGCCACAATCCCGCGCTCGCAGGGATGCCGATCACCATGACAAGCCTCAGTCCCAAGGCGAAATCGTCGCGAAGATGCTGCCAATCGCCACGTTCGGCATGTCGAGTCAACAAGGGAAAGATCACCGTCCCCAACGCGACTCCCAACAGTCCTAACGGGAATTGATAAAGTCGCTGCCCCTCGTTGAGTGCCGACGCTGTTCCGGATTCCAGCGGACGCCAATCTCTTGGCAATTCCAAGTGTTGTTCGACGACTTCAACAGGGGATTTGGCCGCCCTGACTCCGAGTTCAATTTTCGGCGGTGGGACGATCTGGCCGGTTTCTTTTGTGCTCGGTCGCGAGAAACCCAGTGCAATCATCGAGTCACAAAACGTATTGATTTGAGTGACAGACAATGCCAACACCACCGGCAACATCAGTTGGACCAACTCACGAATGCGTCCCTTTGCTTCTTGCCAATGGCGGCCAATTCGGAAGCCGCAACGATGCAGTTGCGGCCACAGGGCGAGGAGTTGAATCAAGCCAGTGAGGACGATGAACCCTGCTAACCCGAATGCTTGGCTCTCGGCATTGAGGCCTTGACATTGAATCCACCAGATTGCGACTAGCGAGCAAATGTTGAACAACACCGGCAATAGCGCGGGCCAAACAAATCGACCGACAGAATTTAGGACAGCGCCAGTTTGAGCGGTTAGACAGATTAGCGGTAAGTACGGGAGCATGACTGCGGTCAGCATGAGCCACAGACGCCATTCATCACAGAGCGGCACCAACCAGATGACGAGTCCCAAAATTGATTCTGCGATGCCAACCAGAAGCATCAGATAAATTGCCAACCACACAAAGACCGCTCCGGCCAATCGCATCGCGGCTTCGCTGCCATGCTGCTCCTGTTCTCGAACAAACAATGGTGTGAACGCCGCGCTCAATGCTCCTTCGCCGAATAATGCTCGCGCCAAATTCGGGACGCGAAACGCTGTCACGAATGCATCCAGCACCGGGCCGTTGCCCCACATCGCTGTTGTTGCAATTTCACGAAACAGACCGAGTATGCGGCTGAGGAGCGTGCAAAAGCTGACGACTCGCAATCCAGCAAAGAGACCACCGATGCGCGACTGCGATGATGGTGCCGTGCTATCGGAATCGTCTTTCGGCGGCTCAGTCATCCCGAATAACTCCGCTCAAGGATCGAGCGGGCGGGGACGAGTTCCGTTAATGTCGAACGACAGCAACAGCTCAAAAACTCGCTCCAAAGGCCAGCCGCGTCCGTGCGCATTGCAATAGATTTCCAAATTCTCTTGGCCGTTGCAGAACAGCCTCACAATTCCCTCTTCAACTTCATCCTGCGGGTCGCCCACTGTTCCAAAATGATTGTGGGGGAACTCGATGAATCGCTGGCGGCCTGTCAGATGGAGCCAATGGCACCAGCGATAATATTTTGAAAAATGAATTTGGATCCAATCGTGAATCGCGGTCTGCCCCAGATCGCGCCCGTACTTTTCGCTTTCGATCCATTTGTGGCGATAGGCTTCTTGCCTCGCACGTTCGTAAACACTGACCGGACTCTGCGCGCTATCGCGACTCATGAATCGCATCCTGCTAAGTGGGATGTGACTAATCGAGCCGGTCGTCAGGCCGTCTGCGAGAAGCACATCGCAATCGTTCAAACCCAAGCCAGGGGGAGGTCGCCTTATATCGACCGGCAGGACCTGACTCAAGCAGCGAAAATTGGGGTGCGTTGTGGTGAGAGGGCATGGACTTCAGAAATCGCCAAGTGGCGCGGTTGTTCTTTTAACGAAAGCTGTCCGTGTCGCGGCCTCAATGCTTTGATGATTGGCTCGAATGCGATTTTGTTGGATTAAGTATCGATTGATTAAAGACGAACGGGCCTCGTGTGATTTGAGCGAGAGAAAAGTCAGCGAGTAACTGTTTGGCTGAATCGGCCGCTGGAGTTGGACGCATGCAGCACGACCAAACCAACAACCCCAGCAAGTTT
>CAIJTL010000240.1 GCA_903823545.1 uncultured Planctomycetaceae bacterium | reverse complement strand
GTAATTCAAACTCCGGCTGATCTTTTCCCCGCTGAGGGTTCTCATCGACCAAGCGTGCATACGGGAACTCGCCCTGCGGGTATTTGTAGAGAGCCTTCAGATACGAGTGCGTGGGAGTGGAATCGAGGTAGTAATACAACTCCTTTACATCTTCGCCGTGATTCCCTTCTGGCCCAGTCAATCCAAACAGCCGCTCCTTCAAAATCGGGTCTTGCCCGTTCCACAACGCGAGTCCAAAACAAAGCCTTCCCTGTCGATCGCAAATTCCCAGCAGTCCGTCTTCGCCCCAACGATAAGCGCGACTGCGAGCGTGGTCGTGAGTGAAGAACCCCCAAGTATCACCACGTTCGGAATAATCTTCGCGAACGGTTCCCCACTGCCGCTCGGAAAGATACGGCCCCCAACGCTGCCAATCGGCAGATCGATCATGAGCTGCGGCGAGACGTTGTGCTTCAGCGTTGAGTAATCCCGGCATCACTTGGCTCACAAGAAATGTAGCCACAAGCTGCCAGCTTGTGGCCGTTCTCTGCAAGTAACCGCTTCTGGCAACACATCGTCGGCGATAGTGTTCGGCAAGCTGGCAGCTTGCCGCTGCGGTTACTCATTCGCCACGTTCACAAACACTTTCAAAGCTTGCTTGTCTTCGGTCAGTAAACGAATCACTTCAGCGTACTGATCAAGCCCGTTGACCGGCGTCGTCAGAATCTTTTGCAGGACTCCCGGATAAACGATCTCACCCTGAGCCATGTCGGCGATGCCCAGATTGAAGTGCCTGAAATTCGCGTTGACTGAGCCGAGCAGCAGTTTGTTCCCCAGCACCCATTCGAGATTGATCTTGTCAGTCGGCAATGTCGTCTTGTGATCGCCACCGGTGATACTGGTCCAAACGAGAGCACCGTTGAGGTTCAGCACCGACATGCACTCAAACGCCGTTTCGCTGCTACCGGTTGCTTCGATGATCAAGTCGGGTTTACCGGTTTTCTTCGCCAAGTCGGTGAGCGAAATCTCTTTCGAGCTGATGTAAGTCGCACCGAATTGCTCGGCGATCTCTGCTTTCAAATTCGGCTTCGGAGCACGAGCAATCGTGTAGACCTCGACGCCGCGCAGCCGCAAACACAATGTTGTAAGTAACCCGATTTGCCCTGCTCCGGTCACATAGGCAACCTTCGGTTCCCAAACTTGTAAGCGTCGCTGAGCTTCATACGCTTGCTGCACAGCTTTGGCCGCCACGCTCATCGGCTCCGCCAGAACATTCAGATGCTTGATCGCCGTTGGCATGTGGACGATGAACTCGGCATCGTCGACGAAGTATTCCGTCATGAAGCCGTGCAGCAGATTGATGCCTCGTTCGTAGTAGGTCTCTTCGCTGGTGATGTCCGAACGACCAATTCGGTCGTAAATCGAACCGCCAGGACGTCGCACGGTGCAACTGACGTAATCGCCGGGCTTCACATGCCGCACGTTGGGACCAACGGCTTCGACGATGCCGAACGATTCGTGACCGATCACCAAAAAGTCGTAACCCGGTGGCGGCGCGCCATACAGCCCTTCGTTGATCTCACGATCGGTCGCATCGACACCAACCTTCAATACTTTGACAAGCACCCCACGCCCATTGGGGACATCTTCCAAACGAGGCTTCGGGAGTTCCGCGAGGTGAACACTATTGGGCTGGCGCGGCTTAACTGCAATCGCTTTCATGGGACGAACAACTCACAAACGAAAAGGAAAAAAGAACCGGGACCGAGAATCAAGACGGGAGTGTAGGCGGGATTTCAAAAAATGTCCGCCTCGGCAGACTACACAACGACAATGTCGCAAGCTGATCATTCAAAAAAAATTGAAACGCAAAGATGCCAAGTCGCAAGGACGTAAAGTGACACGCTGACTTCTTGGTGTCTCTGCGCCCTCGCGCCTTTGCGTTTCTTCCCGTTCTTGGCTCCTTCGCGTTGAAATCACTCAAACTGAATCACCTTGATAGAGTATTTTTATTGAGCGATCGTGTGCGTCAGACAAAATCCGATCCGAGGTCAGAATTTCATGGAAATCAAAATCATAGAAGCTGATCTACTCGATCAAGACGTTGACGTGATCGTCAACGCCTGGAATCGCAATTTGTTTCCGTGGTGGTTACTGCTGCCGCAAGGAGTTTCGGGAGCAATCAAGCGACGTGCCGGTACACAGCCGTTTCGCGAACTGGCAAAGATGAGTCTGATTCCATTGGGAGGCGCGGTACGAACCAGTGCTGGAAATCTGCCGTACAAGGCGATCATTCATGTGGCCGGAATCAATCTGCTGTGGATGGCCTCAGAACGCTCGATTCGATTGTCGGTGAGAAACGCGATTGAGTTGGCCAAACGCAACGGGGACGCTTCAATAGCTCTGCCGCTCATCGGTGCCGGTTCTGGCGGTGGGCGGCCTGAGAAAGTCTTGCGATGGATGCGTGTCGAACTCAGTCAGCTCGATTTTGCTGGCGAGGTACGCATCATCCAATTCAAAGCAACAACCAAACCGTAGACCACTTTTTCCACAGAGGCCTCACCATGAAATTTGCCGCCGGAACAACGCTCATTCGCAACGGACAAATCGTTGATGGGACTGGAGCCGCACCGCTTCCGAACGGAGCGGTCGTCATTGAGGAGGGGAAGATCACTTATGTTGGCCGCGAAGAGTCTGCGCCGTTGCTCTCGCGTGAGGCAACGGTCATTGACGCTCGCGGCGGGACGATCATGCCTGGACTCGTCGAGGCCCACTTTCATCCGACGTACTTCAACGTCGCGGCGTTGGAAGATCTCGACATCAAATACCCCGTTGAGTACGTGACATTGTTGGCGGCAGCGAATGCGAAGCTCGCATTGGAATGTGGCTACACAGCGGCTCGCAGCGGCGGGAGCTTGTTCAATATTGATGTCTGGCTAAAGAAGGCCATGGAAAGTGACATCTGCGCCGGGCCTCGCTTGGCGGCGAGCGGTCGCGAAATCTGCGGCGTCGGTGGCTTGATGGATTGGAATCCCGACTACCGCAAGATCGGTATGGAAGGTTTGATCTTGCTCGTCAACGGTCCGGATGAGGCTCGCGCAGCAGTCCGCACGCTGGTAAAAGACGGTGTCGAATGGATCAAGACTTATCCCACAGGCGATGCCGCCGCACCCGACACCAACGACCATCACACGCTCTGCATGACCTTTGAGGAAATGCATGCCGTCGTGGCAACGGCTCACAACCACGGCAAGAAAGTGACGGGCCACTGCCGAGCGACAGAGGGAATCAAGAATGCCCTCCGCGCCGGATACGACGCGATTGAGCATGGCACGTTCATGGATGACGAGGCGATGGACCTCTTGCTGCAACGTGACGTCCCGTGCGTCCCCGCGTTGTACTTTGAACTCGCCAGCATCGAAGCCGGTCCGCAATTCGGGATGCCTCAATCAGTGATCGATGGCCACAAAGAAACGCTCGAAGGAGGAGCCGAAAGCGCCCGCCGCATCCTCGCCGCCGGAGGCCGACTCGGCATGGGAGGCGACTATGGTTTCGCCTGGAACCCTCACGGCGATTATGCGAAAGAGTTGGCGTTCTTCGTCAACTACGTCGGCCTCGACCCACTCACCGTCATCAAGTGCGCGACAAAAACAGGAGCCGAAATCATGGGCCGCAGCCACGAATTCGGCACCCTCGAACCCGGCAAACTCGGCGATGTCCTCGTTGTGGATGGCGACGTCGTCAAGAACATTGCCCTTCTCCAAGACCGATCTAGGTTCATCGCCGTGATGCAAGCAGGCATCGTAAAAGCTGGTAAGTCTTGAATACCAAGTGTTGGCTCAAGGCGTGCGTCACGCTTTTCTGACGCACGCTTTGTCAGCCACCAGAATCGTTCGTTAGAGACTCTC
>CAIJTL010000239.1 GCA_903823545.1 uncultured Planctomycetaceae bacterium | reverse complement strand
GTGGTGTTGGCGTTGATCGCCCCGCCAACCGCCACCGGTGCTCTTGATCGATGAGCATGAGTTCGTGCAGCACATCGCGACGGCGAGCCTCCTCCCAGTCATCGTCAATGAACTCATCCAGGGAGGGGGCGAGGCCACTGTGTTCCAGGCGACTGTGCCAAACCGACTCGAACCGATCATAGACCGACTCAAGCATTCGGGATCGGCTGACTTCTGCCAGCGAAGGCATGTGACTCAAGCTCCAAATGTGACGGCCAAAGCGCCGCGAACTCTTAGCGATCACTCAAACGACGAATGCGACGGACCTCTAACGCGCGACGGACTCGTGAAAATGGTCGCGCCAATGTTCCGACAATGAGCATCGCTAAAACTAAATACTTCGGCTGCGGATGAAAAACCGATGCTGCTAATTCGGATGTTTCGAAGGCCGCGATGACTTGGCTTTCGTCATCGGTCGATTCGATTACAGCATTCTGATTTCGAGCGGCTTCACGCAATTGCGCGTTGCCTGTCTGAACTCTGTGCTCTCCTGGTGCCGTTCTCGAGGCCATTGATTGAGTCGGCGTGGCTCTTATTCCAATTCGATTGGAGTTAGCAAGCAAAGTCGACTCGCCGCGTTGAGATCCGTGGTTTGATTCCCTTGATTGAGGCGTATCGAGTGCGGTTGCGACTTCGCATAATGTCGCTCGCTCCGATGGTTCTGCGGGAGACGTTGTTGAGTCCAAGTCTGCTTCGGCAACGACAACGCTGTCTGCGATGACTCTTTGCGGCTTGATCGGTGCTGCCGCTCGTGGTCCCTTTTGCACGAAGACCAATCGCATGACCGAGCGGCCATCGGCGTCTGTCGAACGAACGTATGTTGTCGGCCCATCGCTATCACCAACGGTCTGCCCCGCGTCATCTTGCAGAGAACGAGAAGAACCGTAAGCCACGACTTGCCCGCTACCGGCGAGCCTGAGTTCCACGACATCACCGCCGTGACTTAAGTCGCTGGAATCACTTTCTTCTTCAGCATCGCTGTTGAACTGCGGTCTGGAAGCTCCTTTCGCCGAAGTGCTCGCAGACGCTGCAGTGCTGTTGGCGGCCAAGCCCAAGCCGGCCAAGAAACCTAACCCGAACAGGCCATCAAACGCTGGAACGCTGGACGCTCCGAGTCGAAATTGACCAGCATCAGACGACTTTTCCGTTTGAATGGCGTCATCAGGCGTCTGGTCGGCACTCGTTACGTCCGGTTGATCAAACTCAGTCGCATCGACTTGAGTCGCGATGGCTGGTTTCTCAATGGCGGCTAAATCCAGATCGGCAACTCCAATTCCCTCGAAGGCGATCGTCACGGCACTGAGCATTGTCCGGGATTCCAACGGTTCCGCGATCGCAAACATTTTGCGACGGCGGCGACGCGGTTGCCCAGCGAGTTTGACCGGCTGAACCAATGCAACGACCGGCAGCAGTTCGTCATCAAGTTTCGTGAGATCTTGGCCCATCATGTGTCCTTAAACTCAAGCCTGCGGGTGACTGGCCACGCTCAAGCAGCGAATGTCATCACACGCCGAGAGAATCGGCAAGACACAATCCTGCCGATCTCGCAATGGCTTTGGAAGTCAGAAAATGCCGTCGCAATTTCCCCCCTCCCAAGTTCCCTACCGACGAATGACGTTTCGACCCGCCAAAATAGTCTGATTTACTCGCTCTGTGCCACAAGTTTTCGGGCGGCGGCTAATCGTTGGTGGCGGATTTGTGGGTTTCCTTCGACGTCTTTCGACTCTAGCCGCAGTTCCTCTTTGGTCATTTGCAACGCACGCTCGAAACGCCAGCGTTGCAGGAAATAGTCTGCAATACCCCACACCAACGCCGCGATTGCCATCGACGAAACCAATCGTGTTACACCGCTACCGATCAGAAGAAGTTGATCCTGAAGAGCAGCATCGTGCTTCGCTGAGATTTGTTGCCATAAGTCGGACACAACTCGACTGCCGATCGCCAACAAGAGCGTCAGCTTGATGACTCCAAGAAACACCTTGCCAACGCTGGAAAATGAGATCGACCGAGCCAGTCCAGATATCGGTGAAAGCCGAGCGATATCCGGCGCGGCACGTTCCGGTTGCCAAAGCCAGCCCACTTGAACGAAGTGAGAGATGAGTACCGCGCCAGTCGCGATCAACAGAGGTGTGCTAATTTGAGAGAGAGTTACCAAGATGGCGTGGCTCGCCTGAGGCAAGGCTCTAGAAGCGGTGATCGGCTCGGCAGAAATCCGGCGGAAGGAATCAGAGACGAGTTGTGCTGCGGTTGTGGCGAATGACATGGCCCACAAGCTGATCACGGCCCAGGTTGCGAGCACACGAGCGGCAACAACGAACTCGGCGCTGCGAGCGACCATACCACGTTCACGCGCCTCGCGACGACGACGCTCCGTCGGTCGCTCGGTTCGGGCTTCTTGATCGTCGTCGAAAAACGCCATCGGAGTATCTCAGCTAAGAACGGTCTTTGATTTGGTCAACCGACTCGACTTCATCAATGACGTTATCAATGACGTTCCAGCGTAATCCTTCCGCCAACGCCTGATTGATTCCGGTGAGACTCATCAGCAATACAACGACGCTCACAACTGGCCGGAGCGAATTCCCCACGACGGAAGATTGTCCGCCAAGCCCAGCCGATCCCAATAGTCCCAACGCCACATTCACGAGAAACATTGTCGCCAGAGCGGGGGCAATCACCGTCAGTGACAATTGGCAGGCGTGTTGCAACAGCAGCGAAGCGGTATTCGGATTGAACAGTCCGTGATGCACGCCCCCCACCGGCCATGATTGAAAGCTATCACACAAGGCCGAAACCAACAGAATGTGGCCGTTGATTGGTGAGCAGAGCAAAAAACAGGCAGTTCCCCACAGCGTCAACCAGCGAGCTTGTGGAGAGCTGGCATCATCAGATTCATCATCGACCGCCACTTGCCCGGTCTGTTGATCCAGCAAATGTCCCGCGAGTGGCACGGCCAAGAGCACGACCAACGAACCGCACCCCAAAAGGAATCCGATGCAAACTTCAGAGATCGCCGCGCCGCAGCCGGTGATTAAGTCGAGAGTACGCAGGTTCGCTGGGCCAACCAGCGGCACGAGCATCATGGCGACGGATATCGCTAATCCAACACGAGCGTGCCACGGCAATATCGCTCGACCCAACAACGGACCAACGGCCAACAAGCCCGCGACTCGGCAGAGAATCAACACGAACGCACATAACTGCGCCGACCACGGTGCAAGCCAAAGACTCAAATCTGTAATGGCG
>CAIJTL010000238.1 GCA_903823545.1 uncultured Planctomycetaceae bacterium | reverse complement strand
GTCACGCGGAGCGGTGACGGCTACGTAGTTGCGGTCGCTCCGCGAAGACGTTTTACAACGGCGATAACCTCTTGAGCTGCCGCTCCGATTTCTGCCTCTGTCGTATAACGGCTGAGGCCGAAACGAAGGCTGGCACGGCTGAGTGATTCGCTGACGCCCATTGCTCTGAGGACGTGGCTTGGTTCAGGCTCGGCGGTTGAGCAGGCGGAGCCGGAGCTGACGGCGATGTTCTTCAAGCTGGTCATCAATGCTTCGCCATCGACTCCTGCCACGCTGATGTTGAGGTTATTCGGCAGTCGCTCCGTGGGATGTCCGTTGAGCGATAAGCTATTCAACGCGGTTTGCAGCTTTTGCCAGAGCCGGTCGCGTAACAAGACCATTCGGTCGGCGACAGCGGTCATGTCGGCAGCCAACTCGCACGCGGCTCCGAATCCAACGATCAGCGGCACAGGAAGCGTCCCACTGCGGAGATGATGTTCGTGGCCACCACCATCGAAAAGCGGTTCGATCGGAATGCGTCGGCGATCGCGTCGCACAATCAAAGCGCCAATGCCCTTCGGTCCGTGAAGCTTATGAGCTGTTAGACTGAGCAAATCGACCGGTCGCTGCGACAGATCAATCGGCAACTTGCCCAGTGCTTGCACGGCGTCACAGTGCAACAGAACCTCGCGTTCGCGGCAAATCTTTCCGATCTCTTCAATCGGATTGAGCGTTCCGACTTCGTTATTGGCGAGCATCACCGACACCAAAACCGTTTCCGGCTTGATCGCGTCTGCCACTTGTTGCGGATCAACTTGGCCAAAACGATCGACCGGCAGCAGCGTCACATCGACGCCGTTTCGATGCAGTCGCTTGGCAACATCAAGCACGGAATGATGCTCTGCAGCGTTGGTGATGACGTGGGTCGTTTTGCGAGAAGCCGGGCTTCGGGAGAGCGCGACTCCCTTAATGGCAAGGTTGTTCGCTTCAGTGGCTCCGCTGGTGAAAACGATCCAATCGGCAGGACAATTCAGTCGTTGTGCGATCTGCTCACGAGCCTTTTCGACCGCCGCAGCCGCTCGCCAGCCAAACGCATGATTGACGCTCGCGGCGTTGCCGAAGTCCTCTGTGAAGTACGGCAACATCGCTTGCAATACTTCCGGAGCGACTCGCGTCGTGGCGTGGTTGTCGAGATAAATCATGTCACATTTCTGCGTGTGTCAGCCGAATTTCACCGGATCATTTTCGCTCTCGCTGGCCTGTGTGACGAGCTCCGGGAATCGCGATTTCAAGATCGTAGCAAGCTGTAACATCGCGGGACGTTCCGTGGCGTAATGGCCAGGAAGAATCATCGCCACGTTTGCGGCTTCTGCTTCGAGGCACGAATGAAATCGAGCTTCGCCTGTCAGGAATGCTTCGCAACCACAGCGAGCGGCATCGGCTAAGAACTCGGCTGCGGCTCCGCAAGCAATTGCCAGTTTCGTCACCGTGCGGTCGAGACTTCCGACATACTGCAGTTGCGAGATGCCGAGAACAGTTTTGGTTTGTTGAATCAGTTCGCTCATTGACATTGGACGCGGCAATCTCCCGAAACGTCCCGATCCAACCGGTTGGTCGAGAGCTTCAACATCAGAGG
>CAIJTL010000237.1 GCA_903823545.1 uncultured Planctomycetaceae bacterium | reverse complement strand
GCACCGATCGTCGAAGCGAACACGTTGCGGCTCTACAGTCGGTTGCTCGGTTATCGAGATGACCCACGATCAACGGTCGGCCAACGATTGCTTTGGTCATTTGCCGAGAAGCTTGTCCCTTCAATGGGAGCTGGTGAGTTCAATCAAGCACTGACGGATCTGGGTGCGATCGTCTGCACTCCGACTGAGCCGCGTTGTGACGATTGCCCCGTCGCATCGTGCTGTCGAGCGCTCGCCGAACAGGCTCAAGCAGAAATCCCGCAGGCGGCAAAACGTCCTGAAATCACGGAGCTTTCTGAAGCGAGTATCGCCATCGAATCGAAAGGTCGGTTCCTGCTGATCCGTCGTCCCGAAGGTGCTCGGTGGGCTGGTTTGTGGGATTTCCCTAGGTTCGAGCTGTCACCTCTAAGTAGCCTTCACGCTCCGCGTGATGAGCCGGTCGCTCCCCACAATCCACATCCTCAAACCAAACAATCCAAAAACAATCGTGACCGCCGTGAAGCGATCGGCTCGTCACGCGGAGCGATGACGGCTACGAACCTTCCGGCTTCGCCACTGAAAGCATCGGCACGGCAAGAGATCGCACAACTCGAAGAGCGTTTGGTTGCAGACTTCGGTCTTGTGACGAAACTGACCGAGCGACTGACGCAAATGAAGCACAGTGTCACTCGCTATCGGATTACGCTTGATTGCTGGCATGCGGCATGTGAGGGCTCGCGCGAAGTAACAGCCAAACTCGAAAGTGCGTGGGTCGCCCCAGCCGACTTCGAGCAATACCCGCTTTCCGTCACCGGACGTAAGCTGGCTGATTTGATTGTTCGCAAATTCGGCGAGGATGCGTAAAGTGCCTGCCAAATTTTCTCACGCGCGGCGATAGCAAAGCGGGAGTCGGTTTTGGGAATTAGTGGGGAATCGAGTTCATTGAATGAGAGCACGCGCTGATATTCACAACGAGTTCGTTGCTCGTTTCCATTTTGGGAATCGACCACCATCTGTGACTGATCTGCAAATCGACGTCATCGAGGCGGAATTGGACTGTAAACTCCCCAACGCCTTTCGAGAGTTCTTGACTCAGTACGGCGCAGTCTACACGCCGATCATTCTTGACGAGATTTCAGAAAAGGGCATAGACCATCCGGACGTGCAGGATTTTCTTGGTCCACGAGGGGCCATTGACGCAACGAAGGGCTACTGGGCTGCCGGAATGCCCAGCAATGTTATCGGTATTGCATCAGACTGCATGGGAAACATGATTGGTTTCTGGCGTCAGCATGAGATTTCTGATGACGCCCCCGTAGTTTTCTTTGATCACGATTTTGTGGATGTGAAGGAACTCGCTCACTCATTTGATGAGTTCCTATCTTGGTATCTCAATCACCTATCAGGACAGCAAAAAACAGCTAGTTAAGCGGGAGAAAGCGATGGCAGCAGTTCGTGTTCTCGTTGGTACCAAAAAAGGTGCGTTCATCCTGACGTCGGATGGCAAACGCGAGAAGTGGGAGGTCAGCGGACCGCTCTTTGCCGGTTGGTCGATCTATCACATGAAAGGTTCGCCCGTTGATCCGAATCGAATTTATGCGTCGCAATGCAGCGATTGGTTTGGACAAATCATTCAGCGTTCCAGCGACGGCGGCAAGACTTGGGAACAGCCGGGTGGCGAGCCGCCCCCAGCAATGGATTCGTTTCCAACCGGTGCAAGTAACAAGTTTGTTTACGACGGCATTCCCGGTACGCATCAGTGGTACGACGGCACGCCACATCCGTGGGAATTCAAGCGAGTCTGGCATCTGGAACCGTCGCTGACCGATGTCGAGGCGGTTTATGCGGGAGTCGAAGACGCGGCGCTGTTTCTTTCGACCGACGGAGCGACGACCTGGAAAGAACTCTCCGGACTTCGCGGTCACGGGACCGGTTCACAATGGGCACCCGGCGCCGGTGGTATGGGTTTGCATACGATTCTGCTCGATCCGACAAATCCCAATCGCATCTACGTCGCGATCTCTGCAGCGGGCGCGTTTCGTTCGGACGATGGCGGCATCAATTGGAAGCCGATCAACCGTGGATTGAAGTCAAAGTATCTCCCTGATCCGAACGCCGAGATTGGCTACTGCGTGCATCGAATCGCGATGCATCCATCGCGACCGGACGTGCTCTTCATGCAATTGCATTGGAACGTCATGCGAACGGACAACGCGGGCGAACTCTGGACCAACATCAGCGGCAACCTACCGACTGATTTTGGTTTCCCGATTCAGGTGCATGCCCACGATCCGGAAACCGTCTACGTAGTTCCGATCAAGAGCGACTCCGAGCATTACGTCCACGACGGCAAACTGCGAGTCTACCGCAGCCGTACCGGCGGAAACGATTGGGAGCCGCTGACGAACGGCCTGCCTCAG
>CAIJTL010000236.1 GCA_903823545.1 uncultured Planctomycetaceae bacterium | reverse complement strand
TGCTGCGCATTGACGATGGTCGGTCGTTGGAGCCGATGACCGTTCTGATGCACGCCGTGTGTCATCCGTGTGTATTCACTTGGGGTGACAAGCTGACGCCGCCGCATCCAAATGGCTTTCCGAAGATCAGCGCAGACTTTCCGGGAGAGGCACAGACGTTTGTGGAAACTGTTTACGGGCCGAAGACGCGTGCGATGTTCCTGCAAGGTTGTGCCGGAGACATTCGCCCGAACCTTCCGGGGGTTCCATATCGCTGTGGCGATGAGGCCGACATCAAGTGGACCGGCCGCAGCTTGGGCTGTGCGGTGGTTCGAGCAGCCGATCACAGCGTCATTCGCGAAGAGTTGGCGAAACGTAAAACGATCTATCCGCTGAAATGCGCGTCGAGCGTCATTCAACTGCCGGGCAAGAAAGATAAGCTCGCGTGCGAGATGCAGGCCCTGCGCGTCGGCGAGTTTCTCTTCCTGACGATTCCTGGCGAGCCGATGGTCGAGTTCGGTTTCCAAATTGAAAAGGCGATTGCCGATCGAGCGACTCCGATTGTGGTCGGTTACGCCAACGGAAACCTCGGCTACATCTGCACCGCCGAATCTCACAAGTTCGGCGGCTACGAACCCAACTCATCGCCGTTACTGCCCGAAGCAGAGCCGCTCATCCTCGAAGAACTGAGCCGCCTTGCGGACAAAGCGCTGGCCGATGTGTTCGAGTCATTCAAGCCGACAAAGTAATTAGTAGAGGCTGTTTCAAAATGCGGTTGTCTGAAAAACGTAGCCGTGTCGCTCCGCGACACGATTGCCGAACCGCGAGAAGATGACGGAAGCCACGTTCGGCTTTCCTGTCGCGGAGCGACAGGGCTACCTTGTCGAAGTCACTTCTGTCAATTTTCATCAACGAAAGGCTCAAGAATGAAACCCACTCTGACATTTTTGGTCGGGCTCGCCATGACATGCTCAATGTTGGCTAGTGTGACTCTGGCTCAAACTTCGGAGCCAGCACCTCCCGAAAAGAAGTTGCCGATGCCGGGTGAGGTCTTTCGTGTCGAAGGTCGAGCGGCGTTTGTGATTCCGCCGGACAAGAAATCAGACGGTGTGACGCCGTGGGTGTGGTACGCGCCGACGTTGCCTGGGCTCCCTGGGACGGAAGAGCGTTGGATGTTTGAACGTTTTACGAAGGCGGGAATCGCGATTGCGGGAATCGATGTCGGTGAATCGTATGGCAGCCCGGATGGCCGCAAGCTTTTCACAGCCTTTCATCGAGAACTGACAGAGAAACGTGGCTTTTCCAAGAAGCCGGTTTTGCTCGGTCGCAGCCGGGGTGGGTTGATGACGCTCGCTTGGGCTGTTGAGAACGCAGACAAGGTCGGTGGATTCGCGGGAATTTATCCGGTCTGCAATCTCGTCAGTTATCCCGGAGTGGCACAGGCAAGTGGTGCGTATCGGCTCAAGCCGGAGGAACTCAAAGAAAAGCTCTCGGAACATAATCCCGTTGATCGACTGAATGATTTGGCAAAGGCGAAAGTCCCGCTCTTTGCGATTCACGGTGATATCGACAAAGTCGTGCCGCTCGAAGCGAACTCGGGCGAAGTGCGAAAACGTTACGAATCGCTGGGGGGCGAAATGCAGCTCGTCATTCCCGCAGGCCAAGGCCACAACATGTGGGCCGGTTTTTTCCAATGCCAAGAATTAGTCGACTTCGTGATCGCGAACGCGAAGTGACGTAACGAGTCCATTAGCCCGTGACGCAAGCGATCGGCTGAGTCCTCAGCAGGCCAGAATTTCAAGAACATTCGGAGCGAACGCCGTCGCAAAGGTGTTAGGCGAGTTCCACAGATAAAGGAGTATCAGATGCCTCGGATAGTCATTGCTGAATGTAAACAGGAAGTTTCGTCATTCAGTCCAGCGACAAGTTGCTTTGAGGACTTTCGGATCGTGCGCGGAGCGGCACTGCTCGATCATCACCGCCGAGTGCGAGAAGAGGTCGGCGGTGCTTTGAGTGTCTTTGACGCAGACAGTCGTGTGGAGCTTGTTCCCACGTTTGGTGCGAGTGCGAATACTTCTGGCGGCATCTTGACTGCCGAGAGCTTCCAACGGTTGTGTGATGACTTTCTGAAATGCTTGGAAGTAGCGTCCAAGTCTGGCCCGATCGATGCCGCGTATCTTTCGTTACACGGAGCGATGCAGGCTCAGACTGAAGACGATCCGGAAGGCTTCTTGCTTCAAGAAGCACGGCGAATTCTTGGAGAAAAGATTCCGTTTGTGGTGTCGCTTGATCTACACGGAGTGCTGACAGATCGGATGCTTCAGCACAGCGACGCCGTTGTTGCCTTTCACACTTACCCGCACGTCGATTTCTTTGAGACGGGAGTGCGGTCGGCGAAGCTGTTGATGAAGATTCTGAATGATGGTGCGAGGCCGGTGACTGCTCGTGTCAAAATTCCGGCGCTCGTGCGTGGCGACGAACTCATTACCGAAACCGGCTCAATCAGCGAGTGCATCCGCCTCGCTCAACAGGTCGAAGCGAGTGAGAAAGGGCTTTCTGCGGCAGTGATGTGGGGCAACCCTTTTACCGACGTTCCCGAATTGCGAACCAACAGTTTCGTGGTCATGGATGGTGATGAGACCGCCGCGAAGCGACAGGCGACAGCCCTCGCGAACATTTTTTGGAGACATCACGAAAAGATGCGAGTGCCGTTGACCAGCCTTGCTGAAAGCATTCGACAAGCAGCAGAGATCACGTCGGGCACGGTCGTCATGATGGACGCTGCGGATGCGACAAGCTCCGGCGCGTCGGGTGATAGCAACGCAATCATTCGTGAGGCGATTAACCAAGGATACCGTGGCCGAGTGTTGGCACCGATCGTCGATCCCGCCGCCGTGCGGCAAGCGTTCGCAGCAGGTGTCGGTGGTACGATCAATACAAAAGTTGGTGGGGCGATCGACGCCACGCGATTTCAACCGATCGAATTGACGGCTCGCGTGAAGTCTCTTTCCGATGGCAAATTCCGCAGTGAGTCATTTGGCTGGCCGTGGGATTCGGGCGACACCGCAGTACTCGAAGCAGGCAACATCACACTCGTCGTGGGAACTCGGCCTGTTAGCCTCTGG
>CAIJTL010000235.1 GCA_903823545.1 uncultured Planctomycetaceae bacterium | reverse complement strand
GATTCAATCTGATATACGAGAGCTGAATCTTGGGCGAAATTGCTTCGATATCATCGTCGCTTCGGCAGTCCTGCACCATCTGCGAACCGATGACGAGTGGCAGTCCGTCTTTCAGAAGCTACATGACGCCCTAAAACCCGGTGGTTCGTTTTGGATCTTCGATATCGTCGAAAGCCCCGTCCCCGCAGTCCAAGCTATCCATTGGCGACGCTACAGCGAATACCTCGTCGAAGTCGGCGGTGAAGCGTATCGCGATGAATTGTTCAACAGAATTATCGAAGAAGACACGCCGCGTCCAGTCCCTTATCAACTGAACTTACTCCGAGAAGTTGGGTTCAGCGAGGTCGAATTGCTCCATAAGAATTCCTGTTACGCGGCGTTCGGCGGGCTCAAACGCTGAGTTGGACAGGATATCGCAAATTGACAACACGTGACTAAACCGATGCGAGTCGTGACTCTTGTTTCTAGCGGATACCACAAACATGAAGAGCCATCCAGCGAGCGACTGCTGAATGGCTTTTGTGTGACTCTGACGATTTACGGCGGATGCGTTAGCGGTCAATCTCACCCATCACGATGTCTAGCGAACCGACAATCGCTGGGATGTCGGCCAGTAGAAAACCTTCGCAAAGCGGGGCGGTGACCGAAAGGTTGCAGAAGCAAGAACTCTTTGCGCGTGCCCGGAACGGCTCGGCCTTGTCGTTGCCGACAATGTAGAAGCCCATTGCACCGCGTGGGCATTCGGTTTCGAGATACGCCTCATCGATTGGAAGCTTCGCGCTCATCTTATATGGGATGCGGTAATCACCCTTTGCGGTCGGGTATTTGGCAATTGCTTGTCGCACGAGACGAATCGCTTGGACGACTTCCAGCATGCGGACATAGAAGCGGCACCAGTTGTCACCAAGCACCACTTCACGGGGCGCTTCTTTAAATGGAGCAGCGATGACGTTGAATTCGTAGCCCGCATACATATTCGTGTAGATTGGCTCGCCGTCGCGGCGAAGATCCCAATTCACTCCACTACCTCGCAAGACTGGCCCCGTGCAGCCGTGACTGATTGCCAACTCTTTCGTGAGGATACCGAGGCCCGCGGTTCGTTTGATAAAGATTTGATTGCGAGTCAGTAGCGTGTGGTATTCCGAGATGCGGTGCTCCAGCCATTCGAGAAACATTTCGAGTGCCTGCAGCCAAGTACCCTTCAGGTTTCTGCTTCGCTTGGTCAGAGCGGCAAGACCAGGCGGGATTGGAATCATGTCCGGGAGATCGTGCGTCACACCACCAATGGTGATGTAGCTGTAAGTCAGCCGCGCACCACAAACTTCCTCAAACAGGTCGAGAATGATTTCTCGTTCGCGAAACGCGTACAAAAACGGACTGAAGGTGCCTCGGTCAAGGCCGTAGGCCCCCATTCCAACCAAGTGGCTGGCGATACGTCCGAGTTCAGCAATGAGGACGCGAATCGTTGCGGCCTTCTCGGGGACCTCCATGCCGATGAGCTTTTCAACCGCCAGCGCCATGCCGAGGTTCATGTTCATTCCAGCGAGATAGTCCATACGGTCGGTGTACGGTACCCACTGCGGCGGCGAGAGGTTTTCGCCGATCTTTTCTGCGCAACGATGAAGGTATCCGAGGTGCGGTGTAATTTCATGAACGATTTCACCGTCGGTTCGCAGCAACAGACGCAATACGCCATGCGTACTCGGGTGTTGCGGCCCCATATTAACGAG
>CAIJTL010000234.1 GCA_903823545.1 uncultured Planctomycetaceae bacterium | reverse complement strand
TCAACGTCAAACTCCGGTATGCCGGAGATCGCGTCGAGGCCGACCAGAAAGTCACCAAGCTCATGCAACTGGCCTTCTGAATGCGACCAAGACAACCCTTTTCAGGAAAAACGCTCTGAAGTATGGAATTTGGGTCATTTCGTGGAACCAATCGTGGAACAAGTCAGCAAGTGACCTGAGTTTGCTGTTGATTGAAATTGCCTTGAGCATCTTCATACCGAGCGACTGAGTGAAGCGAATGGCCAGCGGGTCGGTGATCGCAGCGATTGATAACCTTCAATGGTTTCATGTTGCGTTTAATCGAATGAAAGGAACAATGAGCCAGGATCGGTTCATTCAGTTGGCTCAGTTGATTGCCGGGGTAGGGGGGGGCCTAAGCGGGTCCCTTCAACCGTCAATTAGCTGCCCATCACTTACGAACTACCGGGCGGTTTGGTTTTTCTTTCATTTTGTCGAAAAGGGAAAGGGACGGTGTGTCCGCATTGCGAGCGATCGCGGGCAACCTGCCGATCGGTGATCTTCATCGCGCGATCGCGGTTATCACAACGTCGTGATGAGCAACATCAAAACCGACCGCATAGGATTGCGCAGGAGCAACGATCGGCCATCGGTCGGACTCAGAGCACGTTCAAAGGCTCGTCGCAGGGAGCTGGTGGCAAATTGCCACAAGGATCTGATTCTGATCATAAGATTGGTTCGCAAAGTGTTGAAAAGATTGTGCTCAAACAGTCTCAGCATTCAAGAGACGAATCGAGGTTAGTCTTTTTCAAAGTTTCCGTTCGCGTCCATTCGAGTGAAAAATGGAAGACCAGATGGTGACTGAGCTGTGTAGAGCAACCCGCTGCCCGTTCTCGGCACTCCGTTGCGGTCGTAGTGTCGGACAATCGAATTACCGTTGGATTCGACTTCAAGTTGTAATCGCGTCTTACTGTCCGAATCTTTTATGGCGATCAGTGCTCCTCCCTTGTCAGTCGGACCTAGTTCGATGATTGGCGTTTTGCCAACTGGCTGGATAGTGAGAGAGGAAACTTTGACATCCGTTATTTCGAGAACTGTTACGAAGGCCCGTGCTACAGCCAGCGCATTATCGTCACGCCGTTGTTTTTCGGCGTCTTCCCATTCCGCGACTCTTTTTTGTAACCGACTCACTTCCGCGCTTTTACTGACCGAGAGTCCAATGGCGGCGACCGACAACAACAGGTTGCATCCAATCACTGCTGCTAGCGTCCGACCTTTTGGTTGCCATCCGGTAAATGGCCTTCGATGATGAAAATTGAGAATCTTCAGCGGGCGCAAAATCAGTCGCCGCTTTGCTCGGTTCGCAAGATTCTTCTGAATCGTCGTTCGACATCTCACCACTGATTCCCAACAAGTCGTTGAGCGAGTTTGAATCCACGCCCGTTGCGAGTGCCGGTTCAACTTCCGCTTCATCACTAATTTGCACCAAGCTCGGCTTTCCACACTTTGGGCACTTCACACGTCCACCGGATACTGCAATGCGTTCGCGTTGCTTGGCCGACAGCTCCGCGTGAAACCCACACCCACAGTCGAAGTTCATGTTGCGATCCCTTGAGCAATCTTTCGAGTGACATTCCGCCACTGCCATTCCAACCGAGTTCTGTCGGACAAGCAATCGAGTTGATTCGCCGTCGTCCGGATCGTCGGTGCGATTGAACCGCTATTCCTTCGCCGCTTCCATCGCCTCAAACGCACGACGCGACGGACAGCCCCATTCCATCCAAACCCGAAGCGTTCGCATCGACCACAGCGCCACTCTGCCAACCGTGAGCGAGGCAGGGATTGCTTCAGAGCGTTCCCATCGTCGCCAAGTCGAAACGGAAACGCCCATCAACCTCGCCGCTTCGTGTCGCCGAACCGCCAGTCGTCGCAGCCGATGCCGTTCGCGATTTTGGCTCGGAATCGAAGCGTCCGGCGAGTCCGGTAATTCATTCAACAAGTCGAATCGCGTCATGTCGAGTATTTCCGCGTCAGGCATGGTCAAACTCCCAACCAATGACTTACGGAGCGGAAAAACCGTTTGTGCGTAAAAATCGCGGGATCTCCTTGGCGGAGCCCCAGTATCCCCCCCATCGGGGAAGAACCTGACAAAAATCCCCCCCGGCCCCCTGGCGATCGGCGCTACTAGCCGCCACGTTTTCCGAGGAGGGTCAGCGGTTTGTCCGCGATGTCGTTGACCTCGTGCGTCTCGCCTTTCTCCGGAGGACCCAAATTGATTCAGAACAATACACATGGCAAATCATGCCCCCAAGTCGATGTTCAGGAATTTCGCGGCCTTCATTAACAAAATCATTGCTTCGAACTACTGAGTATGTGGAGTTGGCAAAACGACCACGACGGGGGAACCGAGCTTTCTGGCGGGTCATGGTCGCCACTTTCATCGGTCTCGATTCCCGAATGCGGTGACTTCTCCAAGGCTGTGTCTGCGCTGTGGTGGTGGTGGTGGGAACCCCCTATTACATAGGGGGAGTTCCACCACCACACCCACTGCCGGAACTGGTGGAATTTGTTCCGGCAGTATTCCGGCAGTTCCACCAGTTCCGGCATCAAATGCCCGGAGCCGAAAAGCATCTTCTTCGCGGGTGTGTTTCTTGATTCGGCAGGCTTCGATCAGTCCGTCATCGACCAACTTTTGATTGGCTGGTGCAAATCGTGTTGGGTTCAGACCAGCCGCCTCGCGTACAGACTTCGCTGTGTCACCATGCGACAACTTGCGATAGACCTTCAGGAGCTTTTCGCAGTCCGCTTCGAGCTTGACGTTGTTTTTTCGCTCTTCGCGTTCCAGTTTTGCGGTCTCTCGTTGTTCGATACTTTCCGCGATCGCGGTTGAGGCAGTCTGAATTGAAACATCTCAGCGTCGTCCGCCTTGGTCTTTGTGCGAGCCTTCCTCGACGTCCATTGCCCACAAGCCGCTGTGACCTGCGGAGCCGCCTGCGCTCAGCCAGAGCTTGTGGGAGCCAGCTTGCTCCGGGTTATAGGCTTCACGTCTGCCGAGATGAATCCATTGCCTCGCCCACTCTTGAAAACCGGACCATGCGATTGACTCCAGTTCGGGCGTGGCAAACGGATCAGTCGTCGTTTTTTTGTTGTGATGGACGATGCCGATTGTGCATCCTGTGTCGCTCATGATTTCTGTGAGTCCGATCAGCTTCTTTCCGACCGCGAACAGATTTCCGGCATCATCACCAAGGTCGAGACACAGATAGGCGGGATCGACTATCAGCACCTCAAGGGCATGGTCGCCGATCAACTTGGTCAAGTCTCGTTTCGTCTGCGGCTGACCGAGTCGTGGCAAGTCGAAAGACCAAATCGCATTTTCATAGTCCTTCAAATTGAGCCACGGCATCGATCGCGAGATTCGTCTTGCCGTCTCTTGAATGGTGGAGTCCCCGCTTTCGCCACTCATCAAAGCAGATCGAACAACCTTGGGAATGAAGAAAGTTCCAAGAAACGGACAGGAACTCGCCAACGATAAGTTTAGAGCGATCGCTACGTTCGTCTTGAGAGTCTTCTTCCCCGCAGCAATTACGAATGGCTGGCGGCGAGCCAGGACATCTTCCACGAGATAATCAGTCCGCAGATCAGCCGCATCAAGTTCAGCCGATGTCATCGTCTTGAACTCTTGCGGTTTGGAGTTCGTGGACAGTGTGCCGATCGTCGTGCTGATGTAGTTCAGCGTTTCGGCGAGGTCGCGACCATCGCCGAGTCTCTTGAGTGCATTCGACAACGTGAGTTTGAGCGTTTGCTGTCGTTGTGCCGATTCGACTTGCTCATCGGACTGGCATTCGATGAGTGCCTTCATCGGCAAGTTGCAGTCTTTGACTGCGTAGTCACGCGCGATCTTTTGCAGCTCGTCATCGGGCTTGTCGCTGCCGCAACGAGTTCGGTTGAGCAGTCTCAACGTCTCAAGTATCTCGGCCTCTCCCATACCGATCGATCGAACTGCGCCGGCCGCGCGGACGAGCATGTCATGCCGACCACCAACGGGGAACGTCTCCGGAAGGATCAGCTTCGGCGTGTGCGTGTCGGCGTGGCCATTGACTCGCGGGGTGTCTGTCTGCGGTCGATCGAAGAGCGAACCGTCTATGGTCGCTGGTGTCGATTCGATAAGAGCAGCTTTGATCGCTCTGGCTATCAGTTCGGGCGAGACGCCCCCTATGTCTTCAGGCACACTGACCAACTTTGAGGGGCGGTGGGGGCGGTCTTTTCGATTCTCTCCCTTTCGAGCGAGCGTGCCATACAGCTTGGTAATGCGAGAGGCATTGTGGACGCTGATGTCCACAGCGACTTGATTGTCAGAGAATCGCTTGCTGAGTGCATTCAAAAAGTCGCGGATCAGTCGATGCGACGGATCATCGTTGGGCAGGTCAATGGCAAAGAGCAGATGCCAGCCGTTTCCGGAATCAGCAATGATCGGAGCGGGCCAACCTTGTCCGTCGAGCCACGATTCCACTTCCACCATCTTGTGCCGAGCGGCATTTTTTTCGGCGTCGGTCGCAGAGTCGTTGGGGCCGCGTTCGGAAGACGATGAATCGAAGTCGATCAGCAGTTTGGTCCGCCCAAAGATGTCGGCATCTTTGGGCAGCACATTAGAATTGATGAGTTTCGGACGATCCCTCAATGCTGGGTCGATCCGATTCATGACGACATACACACCCTTAGCCGTCTGGCTGTAGTTCGCAGCGAGTACGGCGGCTCGGTCGATGTCGTCACGCCCGAAGTAGATGCCGAACGTCGCACCGCTGCCGATGATGCGAATCTCACCGATCTCGCCGGGGCCGACGAACAAACTCAATGTCGCAGTAATCTCAGTGACCTGCGGTGTGTGGTCTGATAGGATCATCTCGTGCTGGCTCCGTCCGACATACGGTGTCTTGCTGCGCGGCTCCGGTGACACGGGGCCGTCGCCATTTGGCGGGTTAGATGCCAGCTTCTTGGAGCAGACGGTTCGCGGCCTCAGCTTGCGTCCGGCGTTGCTTCGCGGTGATCGCGGGGGACGGTGATTCGCTCGCATTCTGTTGAGCGAAAAATCGAGAGAGAGCCTCTCGACTCGTATACCGTCTGCCACCAATCAAGATGGTTTCGAGAGGTTCGCCGCCACGAGGAGCGTGCTGCATCCACCTCGACATTGTGGGCAGTGAGACACCTTTGGGCGGCACGGCTCGGCAGGCTTCGCCCAGAGTGATGATCGTTTCAGAATTCGGGTCGATTGACATTGAATGTTCCTGACAAACGTAGAGTGAACTCGACAACGTTTGAAAGGATGGCGTCGATCGTTGCCGTCAAAAATCCGTCAACTGTCCCGACAATTGAGCGAGTTGCATTCCTCGGTCGGTCAGTCAATAGCCGGTCGAATATCGGCCGCGCCCACTGTTGAGCAGACCATCCTCGACCATCTCGGACAACATCTCTCGGAATGTCGAGTCTTGCACGTCAGCCCCTTTGGCCAAGGTTGCCAATTCATCGCCCTTCGTGGGGCCGTGTTGCAGTATCGCCTCCAACACTTCTCGCACAGCATGTGACAGACTTTCCACGGTCATCACGTCGGACAGAAACGATAGCCACCCGACAGCTTGCTTCAATTGAAGTAAAAAAATGTGATTCATCCGACTAAAGCGTACTTGGCTTCGTGGAGCGCATAGATTTTGAGTTTGAAGAATTCTTGGTCGCGGAATCCGTAGGCTTGTCGTTTCATGGTTTTGATTTTGTTGTTGGTTCCT
>CAIJTL010000233.1 GCA_903823545.1 uncultured Planctomycetaceae bacterium | reverse complement strand
TCGATCGCAGCAGCGATTACCGGAAGCTGAAGTCGCTAGTTTGCAACAATGGAATTCGTCCCGGATGAGACAAACTGAAACATTCCGATCTCAGCTACTCGTCATCGCTATCAAAATCTGGCTCATCAACCTCGTCGTCATTCAGCAATCGGACATCGCTGATTGACGAACGACGCCCAATGGGTGCGGGGACAACATCGTTGTCGTCATCGTCGAGCCGGTCTTCCTCATGATGCCGTCTGCCAGGCATAGCGATCATCATCTCGGTTCCGGCGTCTTGCTCAACCATGTCAGGATCGTCGGGCCCCAGATGGACTTTGTACTTCGAGTTGGCAAAGGAAAGCTCGTCACCCGGCAGCAGAGCGCCGCGAGTGACTCGCTGCCCGTTGACCTTAGTGCCGTTGGTGCTTCCCAAATCTCGAATAAAAAGCAAACCATCAGTTTTCACAATGACACAATGCAACTTTGAAATGCTGCTGCGATCAATAAAGATGTCGCAAACACCTCGCTTGCGACCGACAATCGTGACGTCCTTCTTAAGACGAATCGAACGCTCGCCTTCAGTGGAGATGAGCTTGGCTTCCATGTGATTGGACCTCATAAGTTCGATAGATGGTCGGAGCCGACTTCGCCGAAAGGATAACCTACCTGACTGGTGGTTGCTTTAGATGGATTGCTGAAAAGTGGGAATGTGACTCTGGAGTGCGCAACTTAGTCTGCCTGTACCGGCAAACGCCAATTCGCGGCATCGCAAAATCGGATTAGGAAATAAGGTCTCACAAAGCCCAGTTCTGCTCGTCACCGTGAATCTTGTGACGAACACCGTGATAAATGCCAATCGAGGCAACTCCTTGCACCGTAAGAGGCTCGACACTCTTTCAATCGGGGGCAACGCTGTCAAGCGGTGAATTGGGTTGCTTGAGAACCTCGCTGGCGGTCGCTAATTTGCCCAACTCGCTGCGCCAATGCTGGCCTGGGAGGTGCGTATTGCCCTCCATTGTTGTTGAATGATCCGGGCGGACCGTGTGTTGAGTCGCCGGTGTAGCGATTACTTCAAGGGAAAGATTTCATGTCAGACAAGTTTGTGTACTTCTTCGGTGGCAATTCGGCGGATGGCAATGGCAAGATGAAGACCCTGCTCGGCGGTAAAGGGGCGAACCTCGCAGAGATGTGTTTGATTGGCATCCCGGTACCACCCGGATTCACCATTACGACGGAAGTCTGTGCCGCTTACTACGAACAGGGGAAGAAGCTTCCGGACGGAGCTATTCCGGAAATTGACGAAGCACTCGCCAAGACTGAAGCACTCACAGGTAAGAAGTTCGGCGATCCGGCAGACCCGCTGCTCGTTTCCGTTCGATCTGGTGCGGCGCTCTCGATGCCCGGGATGATGAACACGATTCTTAACCTCGGCTTGACCGATGCCAGCGTTGTTGGGCTGACGAAGAAGACCGGCAATGAGCGGTTTGCGTATGACAGCTACCGCCGCGTCATCGACATGTTCGGCTCGACCGCGATGGGTGTCGAACACGAAGAGTTCGAGCACGAAATCTCGAAGCTCAAGGCCGAGAAGAATGTGAAGCTCGACACGGACCTGACCGTCGACGATCTCAAAGAACTCGTGAAGCGATACAAGGCGGTTTACAAGAAGCACGTCGGCGATGACTTCCCGCAAGAGCCGAAGAAGCAACTGATGCTCGCCATCAACGCGGTGTTCAACTCGTGGATGGGAAACAAGGCTCAGGAATACCGCCGGATTGAACGAATCAGCGGCCTGCGCGGCACCGCTGTGAACGTGCAGGCGATGGTCTTCGGCAACATGGGTGACTCATCGGGAACCGGCGTCGCGTTCACCCGCGACCCGAACACCGGCGAAGATTTGTTCTACGGCGATTACCTCGTCAACGCGCAGGGCGAAGACGTCGTTGCTGGCATCCGCACACCGGAACCGATCGCAGAACTCGGCAAGTACAACGCCAAGGTTTACGAGCAGCTTTGTGGCATCCGTGCGAGTCTCGAAAAGCATTACAAGGAAATGCAGGACATCGAGTTCACGGTGCAAGAGGGGACGCTTTACATGCTGCAAACTCGCAGCGGCAAGCGAACCGGAACGGCAGCTGTTCGTATCGCCGTTGAGATGCTGAAAGAAGGACTGATCGACGAAGAGACCGCACTCAAGCGGGTCAATCCCGAATCGCTCAATCACCTGTTGCAGCCGCAGCTCGACCCGAAATCAAAGGTCAAGCCGGTTGCTCAAGGGATCGCAGCCAGTCCGGGTGCGGCCAGCGGCATGATCGTTCTTTCGGCCGAAGCGGCTGTCGCACACGCGGCCAAGTTCCCGAACGATCCGATCATGCTCGTCCGCAAAGAGACCAGCCCGGAAGACGTCGCAGGTATGCACCTCGCGAAAGGAATTCTCACTAGCACCGGCGGCAAGGCGAGCCACGCGGCGGTCGTCGCTCGTGGCTGGGGCAAACCATGTGTCGTCGGTTGCGAAGCGGTCAAGATTGACGAGAAGTCACAGACTGTCGCTATCTCGGGCCAGACGCTTAAGGCCGGTGACTTCATCACGATCAACGGCACAACCGGCGACGTGATGATCGGCAAGGTCGAAACGATTCCGCCTTCGATGACCGGTGACTTTGCGACACTGATGACCCTCGCCGACAAGTATCGCACGCTCAAGATTCGGACCAACGCCGATAGCCCAGCCGACTCGTTGAAGGCTCTTGAGTTCGGTGCCGAAGGGATCGGCCTCTGCCGCACCGAGCACATGTTCTTCGGCGACGACCGCATCGCCGCCGTGCGCGAAATGATCCTCGCAACTACTGTCGAAGACCGCCAAAAGGCACTCGCGAAAGTCGAACCTTTCCAGAAAGCGGACTTCGTCGGCATCTTCGAAGCGATGGCCGGCCTGCCGGTCACAATTCGCCTGCTCGACCCACCGCTCCACGAATTCCTGCCGCAAAAGGACAACCGTGCCGGCGCGGAAGCAGTCGCCAAGCAGATTGGCGTCAGCGTCGAGAAGATTTTCGAACGCGTCGATGAACTGCACGAAATGAACCCGATGATGGGCTTCCGAGGCTGTCGCTTGCCGATCGTCTTCCCCGAAATCGGCGACATGCAAGTCCGAGCGATCATCGAAGCCGCGATCGAAGTCCAGAAGAAGGGCAAGACTGTTCTGCCAGAGATCATGATCCCACTCGTCGGCGTCGTCGAAGAATTGATTCTGTTGAAGAAACGAGCGATCGCCGTCGCCGAAGACTGCATGAAGAAGGCTGGCGTCAAAGTTGAGTACCTCATCGGCACGATGATCGAACTCCCGCGAGCCGCTTTGACCGCCGACAAGATCGCCGAAGAGGCGGAGTTCTTCTCGTTCGGTACCAACGACCTGACTCAAATGACGTTCGGCTTCAGCCGCGACGACATTAAGGGCTTCATGCCGACCTACTTGAAGGACAAGATCCTGCCGGTGGACCCGTTCCAATCAATCGACGTTAACGGCGTCGGCCAACTCATCGAGATCGGCGTGACGAAAGGTCGCGCAGCTCGCCAAGCCAAGCACGGTCAACACCTCAAGGTCGGCATCTGCGGCGAACACGGCGGCGACCCCGACAGCGTCAAGTTCTGCCACAACGCCGGACTCGACTACGTCAGTTGCTCCCCGTTCCGAGTGCCCATCGCTCGTCTCGCTGCAGCACAAGCAGTCATCGAAAAGAAGTAGGCTTTGTAGTGCGGGTCGAGTTATCGAGACCCACCACTCAAACCAAAACCACGAACGCCCAGCCCTTCAAACGGCTGGGCGTTTTTCGTTGGCAGAGAAACGAGTTTTAGGAACACTAATCTTCGCTAATTGACGCTAATCTGACTTTGCCCGAATTAGCGAAGATTAGCGTCGATTAGTGTTCAAAATCATTTCTTGCACCAAAAGGTTACGAGCATGTTCAAAGAAGAGGGCTACAAGTTCATGGGAGCCGCGTTCGAGGTTTACAACCAGATTGGCTACGGCATGGCAGAGGAGGTTTATCAGCAGTGCCTCGAACTCGAATTGCAACTGCGCGGCATTCCATTTCGATCAAAGCACGAACTTCGCATGATCTACAAAGAGCATCAAATCGAAACCGTTTATAAACCTGACTTGTTCGTTTACGAAGGGATCGTCGTCGAGCTGAAAGCGGTCACCGAACTGACCTCAGATCATGAAGCTCAACTCTTCAACTACATGCGCATCGCCCGCCAACCGGTCGGCTACTTGGTCAACTTCGGCCACAAAGAAGAACTGCAATGGAAACGCTACATCCTGTCCGACCTGCATTCGACACCGCCGAAAAAGTAACGGGAAGGAACGCTGATCTTCGCTAATCGACGCTAATAGAAGACAAGCAATGCCGTCGCAGCCATTCTTCGGATCAGTGAAGATCAGTGCCAATCAGTGTTCCTCATAGCCGTTCATCATCCCCTGCCGTTACCAATCGTCGCCGTTAGACTTCTCGCTCATGCGGCCGTAAATCTCCAACGCGAAGTGGCGGCAAGCCGGATCGTATCCTCGTGGGGGCGGCGACAATGAAGGTTGGAGTGCCGTTTGGATGCGTAGACGTATCGGCCGGGAAACAAGATGAACACGAAATGGGTTTGCATTGCTCTGCTCTCAGCAGTCGTAGCGATTGGCGTCGTAGCCGTCGCAGTTCATCTCAAGACTGCTTATGGGCTGGGGCTTCTTGCGGTAGGCGTCGTCACCTTTCTCATTGTGCTCGTCCAAAACCCGGAGCATTGGGCACGCCAAACTTTTTCGTCACTTTTGGGAGCGTTCATCGCGATCAACGCAGTACCCAGCTTCTCTGGATATTTTCGACTTGATACGGAGCGCCTCGGCTATTTGTTTATGGACGGCCCATCTTGGCCATTCAATTTCCCGGTTGCCCTACTCCTGGTCGGTTTGCTGATCTACGACTTTGCTCAGCGAAATCCATCGACATGGCTCCTTCGGGCAAAGAACAAAGATGCAAAGAATTTGGCTGGAGATCATGCGACGGTCGCACAGGTCGGCGACATTCAAGCGACCAATGTCACCATCAACGTCTCAAGCGGGGCAGCTAACGAAGCAAAAGCCTCAGCGATTCTTCAGCAAGCGGCGCTAGGTGGTTCTGGAAACGTCTCGGCTAGCCCCAATATTCACTCTGAGATTGACGCAATCAAACAGTACCTTCACGACGACCGAGCTGAGGTCGCTATAGAGCTCTTGAGCAAATTGAAGACACACCATTGGCATGAGGCGGATGCCCGTGCGAAGTTCCGCATTCTTGCCAACCTTGGCCATGCCTACGATGCGTTGGAAGACTACGCGAAGGCCGCAGCCTATTTCACGGATGCTCGAAAATGGCAAAGCGATGATCCAGATGCGCGCGCCTTGGAAGCAATGGGTCTCGCAAACACAGGGGATACGGACAGGGCTTTTGATTTGGCCGGCCAAATCATTTCTGAAAGTACCTCTTGTTCACTCGCTGCGGCGCTGATTGTCCGATACTCACCTCAATCAAAGACTTTGAATGACATTGAAGAGCATCTACCGCCCGCCTCCCGCGAGTCCGTCGAGGTCTTGGACGCGTTCGCAGTGCGGGCGTGCGAGTGCGGGCGCAACGATTTGGCCGAAGGTTACGTTCGTCGCGCAATGAAACAATTGCCGACCTCCCTCCAACTGAAAGATCGCTTGGCGACGATCTTGTTGGAACGCGCACACGCATCGGCAAAGAGGTCGCATGACGAACGTGTGAGTGAATTGAATGACGTCAACGTCGTAAAAGAGGCAATCGAACTCCTCGCCGAAGGCATCGAGAAGCGTACTCAGTAAGGCCGGCTTAAGGCGCTTGCACGTTCGCGGTTCAATCGAGGCAACGCGTATCGACTGCTTGGCGATATTGAGTCAGCCGACACTGATTTCCGCGAAGCATGTCGTCTTTCCCCAGACGACCATCAACTCATTGGTCGGTACGGATACTTTCTCTCGCAAATCGGAAAAATTGACCGAGCAATCGAAGTCATTCGTACGGTCGCCGTTGGGACAAAAGAAGTCGCCCTTGCGATACTCTTCGTGGACTTGCTTGTGACTCGTGGCAAAGAACCGGATTGGCATGAGGCACTACAAATCCTCGAAGCCCGTCTCAAAGACGCGAGTTCGATGTCGTCGCGCGATTTGACCTCGCTTGCAGATGCGATCTCTGTCACTTTTTGCCATGAAGCCGCATTCGAAGATGGGCTTCGTGCGATCGACACCTTAGCCACAGCGGGCCTGGAATCAGCGACCTGCGACGCTGCCCGAGCTCGAATCCACCATAAGTCTGGTAATCCGGCGCGAGCATCGGAACTGCTGCGAAGTGCTAATGAGTCGTTGCCGTCGACTGTGGACTTCGAGGGAAAGGTTTTGGTCAGCTCGGTCAACAAGATCCTCGGAAACGTCCGGGAATCTTTCGGGATTCTCAAAACGATCGTCGTGAATGACAAATTGACTCCGCTCACGCATCCACTGATTTCCGAAGCACGAGAATGCGATGAGATCGAATTCCTTCTCGACTTCTGTAGCAACTTGCGAATGAACGGCATTTTCGACACCGTCTGTCTCGATGCCGAACTCACGACATTAGAGAAATTCAACGCTCCGCAAAAAGCGATGGATGTCATTGATGACGCGCTCGTGCGATGCAATGACGAAGACTATCGGAAAGTGCTTCGTTTACGACGATCAATGATCGCATGGCGAAGGGGCGACCTTGAGAAGATCGAAACGAATTTGGATTTGCTACCCGACCCGGAACACGCCACTGGCAATCTTCATTTGGCAGTCGTTTCAGTCCTTGGTGTTTCAAGCCCGGTTACTGCCGCCGCGTATGCTTACAAGGTGCTACGTCGTCGGCCGCACGATTCCGATGCTCATGCTGCCATGATTTCTGTTGTCGGAGTCGGTGCCGAACAGCGAGGCAGGTTTCGGCAGCCTGAGATAGTTGGCCCCGATTCTGCGATCCAATTCAAAGAGGAGCACACCGGTGAAGTTCGATGGGCCATCATCGAAACGGAACGCAATCCAGATCCCGCAAGAGATGAATTTCCTCCGGATCATCCATTTGCAACCCGCATGCTTGGAAAACGAAACGGCGAACAGTTTCTTTTTCGCGACGATGAAATTCAGCCACATGCGGCAACCATCACGGCCATCGTGAGCAAGTACGTTTTGGTATGCCAAAGATGCCTTGACGATTGGGAAAGGAATTTTCCGGACAAGTTCTTCGTAAAGAAGTTTCATATTCCGCAAGACGCAGATGGTCAGCCCGTGCTCGACCCGATTCTGAAACAGCTTGACGCTGACGCCGAACGAAAAACGACGCTGCTGTCCATTTATCGTGAGAATCCCATCCCTGTTGTCGCACTCGCAAAGGCCGTTGGTTCTTCGGTTCTCGATGCGGTGGCTCATATCGCCGGAGATCAGAATCTGCCTTTTCGGTGTTGCCGCGGAACCGACGATGAAGTTGCTAATGCCATGAACGCAATAGGCGATGAAAACGTCACCATTGTGGCTGATATCACCGCATTGGCGACACTCTTCGTAACCGAACTATTTCGCCGCATCGACCGTTTGCCGTTCCGATGCGCTATCACGGAAGGAACTCTTGAGGAACTCCGACATCAACTGATGGTCGAGTCGGAGTTCCCATCCCAAGGCCGAATGGGAAAGCACAACGACCGATATTTCCTGTACGAGTCAACCGAAGATCAGATCGCGGCGCGGCGTCAAAAGCTTCAAGATTTCGTGAATTGGATTCAGAACGCGGCTGTTGTCACGGACGGTTTGAGACTGGCCAGCATCGCAACGAACGCGCGACATCAGATTGAAGAATTATTCGGACGTGCGACTGCCGAAACTATGGCAGCCGCGTCTAGTCCTGGTCATGTCTTATGGACCGATGACTTCGCTGTGGCAGACGTGGCCCGACAGATGTTTTCGGCAAAACGAGTATGGACTCATATCCTTCTGCGACGTTTTCACGAATCTGGAAATGTGTCGCACGAAGTCTTCACAGATTTGACTCTTTCCTTGCTCAAGAATGGGTTTCAATTCATCCCCCTCGATCCGCCGACTTTTATCGCCGGCGCACAACAATCACATTGGGACCCAAGTGCCCAACCGCTGATGGCAGTTTGCAATTGGTTCGCAAACCGAGACGTGAAGTTTGAGGGAATCGTTGCGCTCTTTGCTTTCGCATTACGAGAGGTCTGGCGAAACGCACCTCTGGACCATCAGCGATCAAAGATGACTGTCTCTCTTTGCGAATCGCTCCTCAAGCGACCCGATGGCGCGGATATTTTGCGAGCGTTCGCGCAGAATATGGAACGCATTTTCGGCGTAGATGTCATCAATGCGCGTCGCTGTCGGGAAGTCATTCAAGACCTTCTGAATCGATACAAGCAAGATCGCATTCCTCGATTGGGGTAGCGAACTAGTCTTTGAAAGCTGGACCGACAGGGAGAAGCTGGCTCAACCCCCGAAGTGGGCTTGCCGCCGATCAAAACAATTCCCGCTGTTTTGACTGTAGCTTAGAATTCAGTTCTGTGGGCCGCTTGGGAAGCAGTGTGGCAACCGCGACGAGTTCGTTCAGTCAGCGATGAAATCGCTGGAAGAACTCCGCAACAAAGATGTCGTTCGGGGAGTACGTGAAGAGGAAGGGGGCAAGGCAGCGTGCAGCCACTCGGCGACGATGTGAGCCCATTCGTCGATCAATAGCTGGCCGAGTTCTAATTAAGGCCGGCCCTCGGATGAGAATGAAACACAATGACGGCCACACAATCACGTTCTCAAATCAATTCAATTTTGCGACGGCTGGAGCGGGCCTTCGGGCCGGTGGAGCCGCCGGAGCAGTTGGCGGTGTTGGATGAGTTGGTGGCGACGATCTTGTCGCAGAACACGACCGACTCGAATAGCGGGGCGGCGTTTGAGGAGTTGAGGAGGCGGTTTCGAGATTGGGGTGACGTGCGGCGGGCCTCGGTCGAACTGGTTGCGGAGGCGATTCGGGTGGCGGGGTTGGCCAATCAGAAGGCTCCGCGGATCAAGGAGATTTTGCAGCGGTTGCACGACGAGCGTGGGGAACTGTCGCTGGAGTTCCTGCATGACTGGCCGCTCGATGCAGCGTGCGAGTACTTGCGGAGGTTTCCGGGAGTCGGGCCGAAGACGGCGGCGTGCGTGTTGTTGTTCGCGTGTCGCAAGCCGATTCTCCCAGTGGACACTCACGTTCATCGAGTCAGCCAACGACTTGGCCTGATCGGAACCAAGACCAACGAAGCCAATGCTCATGCCGAATTGGCTCGATTGGTTCCCAGCGACCGAGTGTTGGAGTTCCACATCCAACTGATCCGTCATGGCCGACAAGTCTGCTCTGCAAGAAGTCCTCGCTGCTGCGACTGCGTGCTGTTAAAGAGATGCGCGACGGGTATGCAAAAGCTGAGCTAGAAAGACGGCGGGCGGTCCCGATTGGAACAACCTGGGGCGCAGCGAGAATCCAGCATTCGGCGATGACCAGGTCTTTCATCGTTACATCAACATCCGAGGGAGCATTCTCCTCATAGGAACAGTAACGCCTCCCTACGCCTAGGGGTTCTTCGACATGCTCGTCAACGTCAACGAATGATGTCACAACCGCGCTTCAGTAAAACTGACTTAAAAAGGCTCTCGCCAACTGAGGCAACAGCTTCCTCCGCAACATGACCGACGCCGCAACGACATCACGCTCTTATCGTGATCCGAGCCAGCGAATGGTTTTCCGCGTCGCATTCGTGCGCGGAGCGTGCGCGGTTGCGAAACGAAATCTCTACATCAGGTTGACATCAACCAGGTCAGCGACAAATCGCTTTTCGATTCCCCGATCAACTGACAAGCGATTTCAAAACCAGCTCGAAGAAAGAGAGGCCAATGGGATTCTCCAACGCCTTGGCTGACGCTTCAAATTGGTCATTCGGTTTTGAGACAACATAGAGTCAGTTGGGGTTGCCACCGTCTCGCAAAAGCCGGTTACTCAATCGCGACACGAAACGAGAACGTCGGTACGATTTCGTTTGTGTCGACCATTATTGCGACACGGTTGCGTGCGGCGTAAAGATACCAGTGAGTGAGACGACATCTGCGACTGCGGGTAATGGTTGCAAACGACTTGTCGAAATTGGTGATTGTCAACCATTTCCTTCCATCGAAGCTGGCATCATCGCAAACAGTCCAACGCCGGAGTTGGTCTCAAATGCTGAGTAGTAAATTATGAAACAAACATCATTGATTATGTTCGTTTTGT
This sequence comes from uncultured Planctomycetaceae bacterium, assembly GCA_903823545.1. Lineage (GTDB taxonomy): Bacteria > Planctomycetota > Planctomycetia > Planctomycetales > Planctomycetaceae > SXKJ01. Next base: position 3,290 of record CAIJTL010000233.1, on the reverse strand, counting down.
GGGTGGTCGCACATTTGCCAGCGAACGCCGGCGAGATTTCGTTCAACCGCGATATTCGACCGATCTTGTCAGCCAACTGCTTTGCTTGTCATGGCTTTGACTCGAAGCAGCGAAAAGCAGATTTGCGGCTCGATATCGCCGAGAGTGCGGCGGTTGAACGCGATGGTCACTTTGCGATTAAGCCGGGCGATCTCGCGAATAGCGAAGTGTGGAAGCGATTGATCTCCGATGATCCTGATCTCGTGATGCCTCCCCCTTCGACGAAGAAGAAGCTGACGGTCGAACAGAAAGCAATGATTCGAAAATGGATCGAAGAAGGGGCCTCGTTTCAGAAGCATTGGGCATTTGAATCCCCGGCCAAGGTGGCTGAACCAACGGTGAAGAACTCCGCATGGGCAAAGAACAGCATTGACCGCTTCGTGCTTGCGCGATTGGAGAAGGACGGGCTTGTCCCGCGTCCGGAAGCCAGCCGTTCAATGCTGATCCGGCGAGTTGCTTTTTCATTGACGGGATTGCCACCGACGCCGAAGGAGGTCGCGGAGTATGAGTCCGACTCATCTCCACATGCCTATGAGAAAATGGTTGATCGTTACCTCCTTTCGCCGCGATACGGCGAGGAGATGGGGCGTCATTGGTTGGATGTTGCACGCTATGCCGACACTCATGGATTGCATCTCGACAATGAACGATCCATGTGGGCTTACCGCGATTGGGTGATCAAGGCGTTCAACGTCAATCAGCCATTCGACAAATTCACTGTCGACCAACTCGCGGGAGACTTGCTGCCCAACCCCACGCCGGACCAACTCATCGCCACTGGCTTCAATCGTTGCAACGTGACGACCAGTGAAGGTGGCTCGATCGAAGCGGAGTGGGTCTATCGTTATGCCGTTGATCGAACCAGTACGATGGTGCAAACCTGGATGGGCCTCACCGGCGGATGTGCTGTCTGTCACGACCACAAGTACGACCCGCTGTCGATGCGCGAGTTCTACTCGCTGTATGCGTTTTTCTACTCAGCCGCCGATCCAGGAATGGATCGCAACATCAACACCACCGATCCGTTTTTCAAACTTTCTACTACAGAACAAAAAGCTGAATTAGCTAGGTTGCAGGCTGAAGAGGCTGCTGCGAAACAGCAACTCGAAGCGACGGCCGCTCGCGTGAAGTACTCCGATCCGTCGGATGCACAACCACCAACGAGCAAGCAGACAATCGAAGATATTTGGCTGGATGACCTGTTTCCGCTTGGTTCTAAGGTGACCTGCTCATCGCGAAATAATTCCGTCTGGGCGACTGCTCCAGAGGTCACTCCGCCGATGGGCCGACGTGCGCTCAAGCAATTCGGTGCGGCGAATTATCACGACAAGTTTGAAAACTCATTGCAGCCGTTTGTGATCCCTGAAAATCCGAAACTGCGAGTGTGGGTCCTTCTCGATGAACACGAGCCGTCAAAGACTCTGTCGTTGGAGCTGGTGACAAGTCGTGGAAACCGCCGCTTCCTGTGGGGCGATCCAAAGAATTACGGAGCGGCGACCAGCGATAAGAGTTGGCTCGGAGATACACCAAAACCAAACCAGTGGGTTGAGCTTGTCGTTGCGGCAGACAAGTTGGACCTGCAACCTGGTGACACCGTTCGCAGTGTTTCACTCGCTCAGTTTGGCGGCGTCGCGTGGTGGGACGCTTTATCAATCGTGGGCGATGTGAGTCCCGCGAGGGATTTGCGATCGTCATTTAGCGCTTGGTGGAAAGATCGAGCAGGCAAAGAGACGCCAGGGATTCCCGGCGAATTGGCCGCGTTGCTTAAATCAGGGCCATCACCGAATCGAAGTGGCGATGACAAGACGCCAGAGGATTTGAAGGCTACCGAACTCCGTGACAAGTTGCGGCAGTTCTATTTGGCGTTCGTTGCTCGGACGAACGACGAAGAGCTCTTGAAGCACCAACAAGCGTGGCTGGCTACGAACGCGGCTAGAATATTGCTCGAAGATTCGATCCCTGGAACGTTCATTTTCAAAGACCTCGACAAGCCGCGTGATGCGTTCGTGATGTTGCGTGGTCAATATGACAAGCCAGGAGAAAAGGTCGAACCAAACGTTCCTGCCGTGTTTCCACCGCTGAAACTCGCAATCAAAAGCGTTGGAAGTTCGGCCGCGACTGAATCCCGACCGACTCGACTTGACCTCGCCAATTGGCTGATGACACCGGACCATCCGCTGACTGCTCGTGTCACGGTCAATCGCTTCTGGCAACAATTCTTTGGAATCGGCCTGGTGAAGACCAGCTACGATTTTGGTTCGCAGGGAGAACCACCAAGTCACCCCGAACTGCTCGACTGGCTGGCGATCTGGTATCGCGAAAATGGCTGGGACACGAAGGCGTTGGTTCGACTGTTGGTCACGTCTGCGACATTCCGGCAAGAGACGCGAGTGACTCCGGATTTGCTGCGAATCGACCCAGAAAATCGACTCTATGCTCGCGGCCCGCGCTTTCGGCTCGATGCGGAACAAATTCGCGATAACGTGCTCTACGTCAGCGGCCTCATCAATTTGGAGATGGGAGGTCGAGGCGTGAAGGGTTATCAACCTCCCAATCTTTGGGAACCAGTCGGCTACTCGGACAGCAACACGCGGTTCTATCTGCAAGACCACGGCCCGGCGATTTATCGGCGCAGCATCTACGCATTCCTCAAACGGACCGCTCCGCCACCGTTCATGAGCAACTTCGATGGCCCGAACCGCGAGCAGTTTTGCACTCGCCGCGAACGAAGCAACACACCGCTGCAAGCGCTGCAATTGCTGAACGACACTCAGCACTTCGAAGCCGCCCGAGCATTTGGTGAACGCATTCTCTCGGAAGGGGGAACAACGCCAGATGAGCGGATCGGTTTCGCCTATCGAACGACGTTGTCTCGCTCACCGAAGCCCGAAGAGTTGGCTGTCGTGCAACGCGCCTTAGTCCAATATCTCCAGCGTTATCGAGATGACTCAGCAGCCGCCAAGCAAGTGGTTTCGGTTGGCGAGTCCAAACGCAAGACAAACCACTCTGACACCGAGTTGGCAGCCTACACGTTGATCGCCAATCTGATATTGAACCTCGATGAAACAGTGATGCGAAATTAGAAACGTCGAAATAATGTAATTTGAATGGCGAGTTTAGGAACAACCTATGAGACGCAAACGCAACTTCATTCATCCCGACGAATTCCGAGCACTGATGACTGAGGACGTGTGTCAAACCAAGGGCGGGCAATTTGAAGATGTAAAGACTGCATACGGAGACATGTCACG
>CAIJTL010000232.1 GCA_903823545.1 uncultured Planctomycetaceae bacterium | reverse complement strand
GGAACGCATGATGAGATGCGTGCATGCCTTGGTCGCTCGGGGCGGTAGTGACCTCATGGCGAATCAGCCAAACGGAGCCCTTCGATCGTGGTGCGCCCGGGACCCAGCGAGGAGTTCGGCGGTAATCGCGGCGGCAAAGGGCGGAAGCCTACTGGCTAGAGGCTTCTTGACGTTCGCGCTTGAGGCTGCCGTGGCTCGGACTGAGGCATACGCTCTATTGCTGGATCCGACAAAAGAGCTTCGTCACGCGGCAGTCGTTGCCATCGGACGCATGCCCCACGAAGGTGAACAAGAGCGCTCACAGAGCGTGCGCGAATTGGATGCGGCGTTGAGCGATTCGGTGGACGACGAGTTCCGCGCTGCTGTGCTTCGTTCGCTGGCAGCAGTCGTTGTCGCGGGGAAGGAGGCGCCCAACGCCGAGGTGGTGCGGTTGCTTGCCCGCGTTCTCCACTCGCCCGGTGATCAAGTCATTCACGTTGCAGCCACAGTTATCCGCGAGCGTGGCTTCCTGTCACCCGAAACGATTCCTTACATCCTCGCTGCGTTGCGAATGCTCCGCCCGGAGAACACCGGAACTGTTCGCGAGCTGGACTTTGGACTGCGCGGCCTACTCGCTGGGCAACATGGTGAGGACGGCATCGATCTCGTGGCGCACCTCCTGGTCGCCAATGAGGGGAAAATCCAACTCGCAGCGTTTCCGGCAGTCTCGGCGGTCTTGATTTCGGAGTCCTACGACCTTGGCCGAGTCGTTTTGACGTGGCTTCACACGGGATCGCGCCAGTTGTGCGACGGGCTAAGGGAGCTCTTCTCAAGGCGCGAAAGTGACTCGCCTCTGCTGATTCGCGACCTCGTGGGCATTCCGGTCGATCCGTTACATCACCTCTTTGTATGCCGAAAGGCGGTTGGGTACTTCTTCCACTCGCCAGTCTTGGCTGCATCAATTGTGGTCCGCTTTCTGCGAGAGGGAGACAAGAGCATCGAAGAGGACCTGCGCAGGCTCCTCCACGACCCACTGCTTCTAAATTACAGTTCGGTCCGCTCCTACCTTGAAAGCCTCGCAAAAGACGATGCAGCAGCGAGACCGGTGTCCGAGGTGTTAGCGGAGCATCGCAAGTACCTCGAAGCTTTGAGTACTGTTCCTCGGCTCGCGGAATTCGAGCCCTCGGAACAACATCGTCAGATTCAGCGGGCCAAAACATCGGATCAGATGGCAGAGGCGTTCAAGGCCGCTGAACACGAGTCCGTATTGTTCAAGCTCGCGAAACGAATGGTGATCCTTCACGGTAGCAGGTCGACGACGTTCGTCGGTGAGACCTCGGAGGCCCGCCGACAGGTTGAGATGGAAATGCAGAGCCATGAGTACTCGACAGAAGTTCCGAGGCAGGAGTTCGTCGATCCGGTTGGTCTGGACCTAAACCTCCGGATTCTCCGTGCGGAGCAGTTCCGCGAATGAAGTTGATGATTCGAGATTACCTGGCGTCGCTGAAGGAACGTGATGAACTAGACGCTATCTTGCCCGACATTCTTAGCGAACGTGGGTTTCACATTT
>CAIJTL010000231.1 GCA_903823545.1 uncultured Planctomycetaceae bacterium | reverse complement strand
GCCTGCGTTCGCTCTTCTTCCGATGCCTCCTGCGGAATGAGTTTGACCGACACATGCTCCCGAACCTTTTGCAGACGCTGCTCTTCCAAGAATCGTGGATGCTTTCCGCTGAGAATGAGCATTGAGCGGTCATACAAATCCGTCAACAACCCTGCTTTCCAGTCGTTCCAGATGTCAGGTCCAACAGCAGAGATGTCCGCAACAGTCAGCACATAAAGCATCGTCAACCACTCCGGGCTGCCGACCATGTGGCTGAACCGATTGAGCTCACCGGGATCTGATGTGTCATGTCGAAACGCGATGTCGGCCATGACGAGATGCTTCAGAACCAAGAACTTCAACAGGTCTCGATGAGGCTCTGGCAGCCCCAATCGAACGGCGATTCGATCTGCAATATCACGTCCGAGTTCGCTGTGATCTTCGAGGCCACCTTTACCAACGTCATGCAATAACAACGCCAGATGTAGGACCGACTTCAATTTGATATCGCGATACGCCGTACCGATTGGTCCAGAGTCGTGCTCGAATGATTCGACCACTTCCATCGCTCGTAGCGTGTGCTCATCGACCGTGTAGCTGTGATAGGCATTGAATTGCAGCAAACACCGAACTCGACTGAATTCGGGTAGCACGACCTCCAAAACACCACACTCAAACATCGCTCGCAACGTTGTCCCCAACGTGCCGCGAGGCTCGAGCGTCGACATGAACAATTCAGAATGCCCTGCATCTAAGATTCGACTGAAATTTGGAGCCGCTAAACGAATCCGCTCAAGTACTCGTGGAGCAACTTGAACGTGATTTCTTGCCGCCGTCTGAAAGAGTCGCAGGACGCTCCTGAGATCGGAACAGACATAATTCATTCGTCGAGTCAGCACATCCAAACGCGTCGGACTGATGAGAAAATATCCGTCTTGTCGTCGCGTCAATAATGAATCTATCAGCCGTTGCTTGAACGGAAGCTTGCGATGTCGCAAAACGAATCGTTGCACAATTTCGACAACAGCAGTCGTGTGCTGAAAGTATTCCTGCATGAATCTTTCAACGGGACTTTGACCGGGAGTCCGCTCGATTTTTCGCTCGTTCGCAATTCGCAGTTGCTCATCTCGCGTGAGTCGATCTTGCGGCCGACCTGCTGCGAAGTGCAACTCCATCCGAATGCGAGCCAAGAACTCGTGCGCGTGGATTAGCTTGTGCGCGTCTTCGCGTGACAGCGCCCCCTTCAGCCGCAGCGAATCAATATCCGGAGTGTCGTATAACGCATAGCCAATCCACCGCAACAAATGCAGATCGCGCAGGCCTCCTCGTGAGTACTTAATGTCGGGCTCAAGCTGCTGAATCGCACCACCACTCTTCGTTAGTTCTTCTTCGCGAGCGGCGACACAAATCTCAAAGAACGCTGCTCGACGAGATCGAATGGCCGTTCTCTCAAACTTTCGCCTCAACTTCGTAACCAGTTCCGACGACCCCCACATCGTCTGCATCTCAACGAGCGAAGTCGCGAACTGCGGTTCCGTCAGCGCCATTGCGATCGCATCGCGCGGCGTGCGCACGCTGTGACCGAGTTTTAAGTCGGCATCCCACAAACTGCGGAGGCACTGATTGGCAACTTTTTGAAATTCAGAAGTAAGGTTCGGCTGGCACAAAAACAAAAGATCGATGTCGGAGTAGGGAGCAAGCTCACAACGTCCAGTGCCTCCAACTGCAACAATCGCTGATTCCTTTTCTAGCAACGCGGCTATCTCCGGAGAGACAGCCGATTTCAAAGCATCAGCCCATAACTCAAGCACAAAATCACGAAACTTGTCGGCCAAGATCGTTGCTGTTTGAACGCCACTCGCAAAGCGTTGAAATTGATCACGCGCGTGATCACGAATCTCGGCAACACGAGATCGCAATTGATCCAGCTTTGTTGCCGCAGAATCCGGCAACGTGCTCAAAGTCGTCATCCGAGAGCGCTTCCCATATTCGACCAT
>CAIJTL010000230.1 GCA_903823545.1 uncultured Planctomycetaceae bacterium | reverse complement strand
CTCGATTTCGTGATGCGATCGAGTCGTTCGTGTTGCTGCAGCAGACCATGAAACGTCCCGGCAAACAGCTCGCAGACTTTGCTGACCGCAACCAAGCTGACAACCAGCACGTCTTCGACGTTAAGCACGCCTCCGTCATCGTGACTGTCCCACCAACCGACTCCTGAGGCTGTCAGCCAGCCGATGCCGCTGCTGACCAACACCAAGCCGAGATAATCGCCGAATCGAAATTCACGCAGGCTGTCCGTCGCCTGAAATTTCCGAAGTTGTAACGAGGCAAACATCATAATCGGGCCTGAGACCGCCAAGCCCATCGCGTATTGCCCGACGATGATCGGCGTGCCGACCTTGGCCAACGCCATCAAGATGCCCCATTGGCACAACGCGGCAACGACGTTCCCCATAAACGTCCAAGCGACGTTTTTCTTCAACGACAGCGGGCGCGGTTTTGCGCCATCGTCGGGTGTAACTTGGGAAACACGGACGTTGATCAATGCGGCTTCCTTGCCTTGATTGATGGGATGACAAAGTAGACGACCCACTCCGTGAGTCGAAGTTCCGGATTCGGAGTGACCGGCCTACGTTGGACTTCAGACATGCGCGCGGCAACTTCTGAGATCGCCAGAATCCTGTCAAGCTGGCTTGTTCAATGGTTGAACCCTGTTGCGGCCGTGTTAAGCGAAAGTCGAATTGACCGATTTCCTCAAAGAGCCATACGTTTCGCCGCTTCAAAGCCGACTTAAATTGCACGTGTCAGGATCGAAACATGGAAAAGGCTCACTCGGCAAATTCACGCTTCAACGAACTGGATCTGTTTCGATTTCTCGCCGCGATTGCCGTCGTGATGTATCACTGGACGTTTCGCGGTGCCGCGGCACGCAATCTGACATCTTTCTCAATCCCCGAATTCGCACCGTGGGTGAAGTACGGCTATTTGGGCGTCGACCTGTTCTTCATTCTCAGCGGGTTTGTGATCCTGCTTTCGATTCAAGGCAAGGGGCCCGTCGAGTTCGTCATCTCTCGGTTCACCCGGCTGTACCCGGCGTTTTGGACGTGCTGCACCGTGACGTTTCTCGTCTGCTGGTTTGCTGGAGGAGATCGGTTTCCGGTGACATTGCCGCAGTTCCTCGCCAACCTAACGATGTTCAATTTCTATCTGGGTCAGGACAACATCGACGGTGTCTATTGGACGTTAATGGAGGAGATGAAGTTTTACGCTTTCGTGTTTGTCTTGCTGTGTTGTCGTCAGTCACATCGCATCGAAACGTTCCTGCAAGCGTGGCTCGTGGCTTCTTTGGTTTGTTTACTGAGCCAACGACGCGAATTGATCTTTCTCACTTCCGCTCGCTGGAGCGGACATTTCATTGCTGGAGCGACATATTTCTTGATCAATCGCTCCGGACTGACTCCACGCCGAGTTTTGTTGTTGCTGACTGCGGGAAGTTATTCGACCTACATGGCGGCTTCGAGCGCAGAGATGCTGACGGAGCGATATCACACCAACTTTGATCCGTTGGTGCTCTCGGGCTTAGTTCTTTCGTTCCATGCTTTGTTTTTTGCAGTCAGCCAAGGTTGGACGCAGTTTTCCACAAAAGCCTTTCGAGTGCTCGGCAATCTGACTTATCCGCTGTATTTGCTCCATCAAAACATTGGCTATCTTGCTCTGGATCAGTTTGCTCAAACAGGCCGTCCGTTTCTGGCTCTCACCGTAGTTACCGGCGTCGCATTGTTGGCGTCTTGGGCCGTTTACTTTCTGGTCGAACGTAATGTGAATCATCGGCTCAAATGCTGGCTCGAAAATCGATTTGTTCGAAGGGCAGCAGTTGAAGAGCCATTAGTGCTACAGTTCGGACAAGCGGGGACTGCCGCGCTCACAGAGATGTGTGTTTGGCTCAGCAACGCAGACACACCTAAAGAAGAGCAAAAGGCGGCGTGACGATCAGCCGCGAGTCTGACAAAAGAGCATTGAAACAAGTCGGTTGCGAAGGGAAATGTGAAATGGGGCAAGCGGTCACTCTCGGTTCTGCACCAAGACCGACATCTCGGTTTGCAACCGACGAGACGCTGAATCAATGGACGCACGGCGTTGGCTTCCTCGCGAGCGTACCTGCCGGTTGGTGGTTATTGCGCACCGCCTCTGAACGAGGAAACTCGTGGTTGGTGACCGGGTGTTTGATCTACGTGATCACTCAAACGTTGTTGTATTTCGCTTCGACGGCATCACACAGCGTGCATCGTGGAGTCTGGAGGCATCGCTTTCGGACGCTCGATCAAGTCTGCATTTTTCTGTTTATTGCGGGGAGTTTCACACCGTTTGGAGTGACCTACTTGAATGATGGATGGTGGCGAATCCTGCTGGCTTCCATGTGGGTCATGGCTCTGGCTGGAGTTATTGCGAAGCTCTTTTTTACGAAGTACTACAACGTTGGCGTGTGGTTCTATTTGCTCGTCGGTTGGGTTCCGGTCCTGGCGATTCCGGAGCTCTTTAACTGCTTTGGAGTTGCTGGCTGCGCCTGGATTCTGGCCGGAGCGGCTGCGTATTCGAGCGGAACTTGGTTCCTGTCTCACGACGAACGACCATACTTTCATCCGATTTGGCATGTGCTCGTTCTGATTGGAAGCACCTGCCACTACATGCTGATTTTGAACTACGTCGTTGGCTGTTGTCCGGTGAATTAGCATAAAAGTGCCATTCAGAGTTTCGCGGCGAGTCGGCAGCTTTGATCGAGAGCGTTTGAAGTGACGTCGGAGACCGCTAGCATGGCTGACAATTGCATGATCGCCATTTGACCCATTTTTCAGAGCGAGTACCGATGCGCCGCCTAACTTCTGCCGCAGACGGAGCGAATGCTGGTAACGGAATCAAGTTTGGCGGATCGCTGAGCAGACGCCAGTTGCTTCAGTGTGGGCTGACAGGCTTCAGTAGTTTGACGCTTTCCCAACTGTTGCAGCTTCGAGCAGTTGCCGACCAGAGTGACGCTCAACTGCGGCAATCATCACCCGATTCAGACTCCACGCGAACCGCGATCATTTTGGTCTGGTTGCGTGGCGGCGCGAGTCATCTAGAAACCTTTGATCCCAAGCCTCTTGCGCCTTCGGATTTTCGCGGGCCATATCAAACGATCGACACCAACGTTCCCGGGATTCAAGTTTGCGAATTGCTCCCACGTTTGGCGAAGATCGCTGATAAGTACACGCTGTTGCGTTCGATGGCTCACACTGGCGGAGGACATCCGGCAGGCTCGTTGCAGGTGTTGGCTGGCGATCCTGATCCACAAGACAAGCTCAAGCCGATACTTCCCGATTGGATGTCGGTCGCGAGTCATCTGCGTCGAGACTCTCGCCGTAACATCCCGAACTACATTGCGGTCAATCCGATCGACAATTACGACAGCTTCACGATCGCTGGGCCAACGTATCTCGGCCCGGCTTACGAGCCATTTAAAGTTTTGGGGGACCCGAGTGCTCCGCAATTTGAAGTTCCAAATGTTGGCCTGAAAGATGCCAAGCAAGTGGATGTCATTCGGAATCGCATGACACTGAAGGCGAGTCTCGATCGTCTGCAACGACAGGCCGATCAATCGGGAGTGATGACCGCCGTTGATCGCATCGAGCAGCAGGCCATCAATCTTTTGACCAGTTCGGCGTCGCGCGGCGCTTTTGACTTGTCTCAAGAGTCTGAAGCCGTCCGTGATCGTTACGGTCGCAATCAGTGGGGCCAACAATGCTTGATGGCTCGCCGACTGGTCGAAGCGGGCGTTGATATTGTGGCGACTGAATTTGACGGACCGATGTGTGGTCGCGTTCAAAACTGGGATGACCACGCCGTCAACCAGCACGTTTTCGATGCGTTGAAGTTTCGACTGCCGACGCTCGATCAAGCCGTATCGGCGTTAATTGAAGATATCTACGCACGTGGCCTCGACAAGCGAGTGCTCGTGGTTGTGACTGGTGAGTTTGGTCGGACGCCTCGAATCAGTTACGTCGCCAGCAGCGGCGAAGGCGTTGCAAGTGCTCCAGCGGGAACCGTTCAGCCGGGGCGCGATCATTGGCCTCGCGCGAACTCGATGCTGTTTGCGGGCGGAGGGATTCGCACCGGCCAAGTGATCGGAGCAACTGATGCGCGAGGCGAAGACCCAGTCTCGCGACGAGTCGGACCAGGTGACTTCCTGGCTACGATCTATCGCCACTTGGGGGTCGACTACAAAAACGTGGCCATCCCCAACTTCGCCGGTCGCCCCGTACCGATCGTCGATCAGGGAGACGCTATTTCTGAACTTGCCGGTGCAGCAAGTTAGCATTCGATGACAGAGCGAGTACGAGATCGCCGATTCGATCTAGAAGCTTTGCACGCAGAGCCATTCGCATGACAACGGAACCGCTCAACCACCCTGAGCCACAACAGACAAAACCAGACAAGACCGAACGTCAAGATGATTCGCAATTGGCGAAGTCGTTGTCCCTGAGTCGTCGTCGTTTGCCGACGATCAGCATCCCCGGACTCACGGTGATCAAGTGCCTTGGCGAAGGAGCATACGGATCAGTTTGGTTGGCTCGCGAGAAAAACACCGGCAAGCTCGTCGCAGTGAAGGTCTACCTTCATCGCGGTGGACTGGACTGGTCGTTGTTGAGCCGTGAGGTCGAAAAACTTGCGGTGCTGTATACATCGCGGAACATCGTTGGGCTGCTCGATGTCGGATGGGACAGCGATCCGCCGTATTACGTGATGGAGTATCTCGAGCGGGGTTCTTTGGCGGGACTATTGGCTGCAGGGCCGCTATCAGTGCGTGAGGCGGTCCGAATTGCAAAAGGGATCTTGCAGGCCCTGGTTCACGCTCATGCAAGCGGCATTCTGCACTGCGACCTAAAGCCAGCGAACGTGCTGTTGGACTCGGATCTAGAGCCGCGTTTGTGTGACTTCGGTCAATCAAGGCTTTCGTATGAACATGCTCCGGCACTCGGGACGCTGTATTACATGGCTCCCGAACAAGCCGATTTGAAAGCGGTGCCCGATGCTCGCTGGGACGTCTATGCGTTTGGGGCCGTGCTGCATCATCTGCTGTGTGGCGAACCACCGCATCGGACGGCCGAGAGTGAACGACGGATCGAACAATCGCGAACTCTCGAAGAGCGTCTGGCGACGTATCGAGACATCGTATGCCACGGGCCTCCGCCGATGTTGCACAGCCACGTGCGCGGTGTTGATCGCCGATTGACAGAACTTATTTATCGCTGTTTGGAGCCTGATCCGCACAAGCGTTTTCCGAACGCTCAAGCGGTGCTCGACGCTTTGGATCAGCGAGAACGCGTAAAGTCATTTCGTCCGCTGCTGGCGCTTGGTGGTCTCGGGCCGGTGCTCCTGATGTTGGCACTCGGATTGTTCTATCTCGATTCGATGCGTGACGCAGTCAGTTCGGCGGCGGACAACGTGACAACACGAGCGCTCGAAAGCGACGTCCTTTCGGTTGAGATTTTGGCGCGTAGCGTGGCTCGTGAGTTGGAAAAGAGAACGGCGGACCTCGAAGACGCTGCAGCAGATCCGGAGGTGCAAGAAGCGATCGAAACGGCAGTCAGTCGCAAATGGGCCGATCGCAATGAGCTGCGATTGGTGTTGTCACACTGGAAATCGAAAGCGGATCAGTTGCAGCAAAAGCTTGGGCTGCATCGTGACAACAGTTGGTTTCTCACCGACGGCGAAGGTTTCCAGCGTTGGCGCGAACCCGCCGAAGACAGCACGCTCGATATCAATTGGTCGCACCGAGACTACTTTCACGGGCTGGGCGAATTTCAGAAGAACAACGTCCCGAAAGGGATCAAACCGCTGACCAAGCCGCACTTATCCTTGGCTTACACGAGCGCCGCCACGGGACGCAGCGTTGCGTCGCTGGCCGTTCCGATTTGGGATGAGAAGCACGAAAAAGTACTGGGAGTCTTGGCACGGTCGATGGAGTTGGGCCAACTCTTGTCGACGTTCGCTCCGAGCAATCGAAAAGATGGCGAACCTGATGACAACATCATTCGCGCGGTCGCCGTGATCGACAGCCGTAATTGGCAATTGGTCGATCATCCGTGGTTGAAACAAGATCATTCTGAAGGGAGTGCGTCAGGCGATGACTCCGAAAGACTCCGATTGGCCAATGTGACGATTGACCGACTCCGTCCGCAGTTCGCCTCGCCTGATCGAGCGGATGAGCCAGTGATCGTGCAGATGGATGATTACCTCGATCCGGCTGGGCAACTCGATCCGAAGACCTTCGGCGGTGAATGGCTTGCCGCGTTTTGTCGAGTGGGTGACACCGGCTGGATTGCGATCGTTCAAGAACGAAAGTCAGCCGCGTTGCGCCCTGTGGGAGCGATGGCTTCGCGTCTTCGCCGTGACGGTGCGTGGGCGTTGGCTGTCAGCGGCGTGTTAATCGGCACCCTTTGGCTCGTCGTGCTCCGTGGTTTGCGAGAGCGGAATGAACCCAAATCTCAGTTGGGTGAAACCGTTGATGACGAAGGTCGGCGAGAAGAGATCAAGAGATAGCGCGGCGACACCGCAATGATGCGGCGGCAAGTTTTCAACCCGCGAAATAAGACCAAAAGCTCATCGTTAACGATGTCTGGACGCGGTTTCCGCATTTCGTCATCGGTCAAATCCCTCGCTCGCGCAATGCTTGAGCCGTATGGGTCTTTGCGGTTTTCGCAATTTCACTCGGTGTCCCCTCCGCGACAATCAGGCCACCACGTGAACCGCCATCGGGACCGAGATCGATCATCCAGTCCGACTGTTCGATCACATCTAAGTGATGTTCGATGACGAGGACGGTATGTCCCGCGTCAACTAGTCTTCGCAATAGG
>CAIJTL010000229.1 GCA_903823545.1 uncultured Planctomycetaceae bacterium | reverse complement strand
TCACTATCGAGTGCTTGTCATTCGCCAAGAAGGTGTTGAGCAGCCGATGATGGGACAAGGTGGTACCGCCAATCTGGGTGCCCTGAAGCGTGGGACTGGACGAGTCGTTGCACTGACGGCTTACAAGAATGACGTTCTGCACGCGCTCGCTGAAACCGGGGGACTTCCTGGTCTCGATGCGGAGAACACGATTTACGTGATTCGAGCGAAGCGACGAACCAATATCGGTGGCGCGGCGAACTCATGGGCTCAGCAGTCATGCGGCCCTAATTCTGGTTGGAGTGTCGCACCGCCAATATCGACCGGCCCTCTTTCGATACCCGTTGATCCGAATTCTGTTCCGCCATCGCCCGATGGAAGTTTCTTGAACAATCCGTTGCCGAGCGCCGTACCTCCGACGCTCCCCGGTGTCCCTGACCCCACAGTCTCGTTGCCTGGCGTCCCGACGACAACTCCTCAAGGTGCATCGTCACCGACAGATAATTCGTTAATTCCGAACGACGCGGCAGCGGTGCCAGGGCCTCAGACACGCAAGGTAACCTCAGCGAATTCTGGAGTGCAGTTGGCAGTTCTCGGTTTCGAGTCCGACGATTCATCGAAGCAAGTCACACCGACTGCTTTTAACTCAGCCGCAATGACCCCCGTTCCCGCCAATCGAACGACAACGGCGATTCCCGGAGCCGTTCCGATGTTCGCGCAGTCATCCGATTGGCAACGCGGTCTGCCACCGACTCACGCCGCTGAAGATTGGCCAGAGATGTCGGCCGATGCTTGGATGGGGCACGTGTCGTCGGGCGATCAAACAATGGCCGGTCAAAACGTCGTCAAGATTCCGGTTAGGCTCGGATCGGGCGAGCAAGTCCACTTCAACGAACGAGACATCCTGCTCGAAGATGGCGACATCGTCTTCATCGAGTCGCGTGACACCGAGATCTTTTACACGGGCGGATTGCTCGGCGGTGGGCAATACACATTGCCTCGCGATTATGATTTGGACGTGCTGGGAGCCATCGCCATCGCTCAAGCGGGAGGACGGCAAGGCAACGCCAATCGAGCGACCGGCGGCGTCACGGCAATGAACCAAGACGTCACCATCAGCGCGAGTCAAGCCGTCATCTTGCGAAAGATGCCCAACGGAACTCAGGTGCCGATTAAAGTCGATCTCTATCGAGCCGTCCGACATCCTCAAGAACGAGTCTTGATGCAGCCCGGCGACTATTTGGTGCTCCAATACACGCCGATGGAAGCGTGCGGCGCATTCCTCGAACGGCATCTGCTCGAAGGCGCGCTCTTCGGCGTTGCTAGTGCTTCGCTGAATAAACCGTGATGACGTACCACGACTTCGCAATGAACCGAGATGATTCACGGCCAAAAACTATCAGGATAGCCTCTCAGATGTGGGCGAGTTGCTCCGCAATTCGTCACGGAGCGACTCGACCACAAAACTCGCGTCGGGCTACGATGACGCGCTGACTCACGCTGCTTAGGCCACAGGCAGCAGCGTCGTGAAGTCGAAGGTGAATTGCTCATCGACAGTCGAGCCTGTGATGATGTTGACCACTCCACCTTGGCCTGCGAGCGTGTTTTGTCCGCTCGTGTCGGTGATGGTATCGTCGTCATCGCCACCGAGGCAGACATCATTGCCAGCGCCACCGAGGATGGTGTCTTTGCCGGCATCGCCGAGCAGTGTGTCGTTTCCATTGCCGCCATCAATGGAATCATTTCCGCCGTTCCCGCTGATTCCGTCGTTCCCATCTCCGCCAATGAGCGTGTCGTTGCCACTATCTCCGAGGATCGTATCTCCTCCGACAACGATGTAGTCATCTCCCAGCAAGACATCGTTCCCCGCGCCGCCATCGAGCGAATCGTTACCGCTGTCACCGTAGAGCGTATCGTTACCGGCAGCCCCTTGAAGTGTGTCGTTATCCGCTCCACCGATCAGCACATCGTTTCCAGTTCCACCCGTGAGTTTG
>CAIJTL010000228.1 GCA_903823545.1 uncultured Planctomycetaceae bacterium | reverse complement strand
CGCTCCGCGAGAGGATTGCCGTTGGCAGATGAGATTTGGAATTTCAGAAAGTGGTCAAAGTCGGTTACTGAAGGAACTGGAAGTTAATCTCGGTTCGGCTTTCCTGTCGCTTAGCGATAGGGCGACTGATGATCGGATAACTTGAGATTGCGGAGTAGACCGGCTCTCTAGGGCCGGTCATTCGGGCCTGGAGACCCGAACTACAACTTCGCAATCTCAAGTTGTTCGACCACTAGTCAGCCGCATTCGCGGCTTCGATCTTTACTCCCGGACGCACGCGCTGCAGGCCGTTGACCACGATTCGTTCGCTCGCTTGAAGTCCGTCAGTGATAACTCGCAAGCCGTCGTGCTGCGTGCCGAGTTTCACTCGGCGGTAGATCACTTCGCTCTCAGCACCCACGACGAACACAAATGCTTGGCCTTGGTCGCGACCGATCGCGCGTTCGGGAACGAGCAACGCTTTGTGCGATTCACCGAGCGGCAAGCGGACTCGCGCGAACAGGCCCGGTGCGAGCGATCGTGAGCCGCGTTCGGGCTTCGGGTTTGCGAAGACGCCGCGCACTCGAATCGTCCCCGTGTTCGGATCGATCTTGTTCTCCACGAAGTCGAGCTTGCCGCGATACGGATACCCGTCATCGTTGACCAGTCCCAACAACAGCGGGACTTCCGCTTCCATCACCGACTTCAGCTTGCCGTCGCGAATGAGCTTTTGCAGAGTCAACAACGTCGGCTCGTCGATGTCGAAGTACACGTGGACCGGATCGACGGACACAATGCTTGTCAGCGAACCGGTCCCCGGCGTGACGAGATTTCCAACCGTCAACAACGGTCGTCCAATTCGTCCGCTGATCGGAGCGGTGATCTTGGAAAACTCCAGATCGAGCTTCGCCTGATTGATCGCCACTTTGGCCCCCTCAATGGCTGCATCCGCGACAGCCTTCTGACCAGCGTCTCGTTCAAGATCGCGTGCCGTTGCTGCCTTCTTTGCGACTAACTCTTCAGTTCGAGCCAACTCCGCCGCCGCTGTCCGCTGTTGCGCTTCCGCCTTCGCAAGATTCGCTTGAGCGCTTTCGAGAGCGTTCTGATACGGCCGTTCGTCGATCTCAAACAGTAGATCGTTGGCCTTTACTTCAGCTCCAAGTTCGATACTCGGATCAAACGCGATCTTCGTCAGATACCCGCTGACACGAGCGCGAATCTCAACCGATTCGACAGCTTCAATTCGGCCAGTGAAGTCCTGAAAGTCGGTGACTTCCTGCTCGGTCGGAGCCGCGACTTCTACCTTAACCGCCGGAATGGATTTCTTTTCCGTGGCAGCATTCGACTTCGCACATCCTGAGTTAGCGAGCAAAACCATAAATGCTGATAACGTGAGCGGGACGAATGATGTTTGGCAAAACCGAATCATGTTGAAGTCTCAGTGGAGTTATTGATGTTGTTGTCGTTGGTTATAGATGCCAGCGTCTTCCGACGTATATGCTCTCAGACGAAGCCGAAAACTCGGCGAGAGGTACGCACCACGGCCGGCGAATTCGTCGGATTGCAGAAACTGTAGAGTGGGCCGGCGCTATCGCTGGTCCCACCCTACTAATCACGCCGCTTCACAAATTAGCCAGCCGTGAGGTACGCCCTGAGACTTTGCGAAGTAGCGGTGCGACAATTCACCCGCCCTACGAAGATTCCGGGCGCTTCCCAAAACGAAAGCTTCTCACATCCGTGAGTCCAGACACGAGCTTCGCTGCCTACTTCGCCGAGGCAGCTTTCAGTTGCTCGACTTTGGCCAGAGTCTCTTCGGGATTCTTCAGAGCTTCACTCTCGCAGCCTTCACAGCAGAGGAAGACCGGCTTTCCTTCGACCATGACTTTGTACGGCTTGCCCATTGAACCGAGTCGGCCTGTCGCAGCCACGGCGCAAAACTTCTGAGCTTTCGCCAGCTCACGATCTTCTTCGCTCAGTTCATTAATCGCCGCTTCGATCTTCGAGTCTTCGCCGGAAGTTTCTTTCGCAACTGTTCCCGATGTTGGCGTTGCTGGTGGCTTCGCCGCTGTTCCCGCATTATCAGCACAGCCAGTCGCAACAAAGAGACTCACGGACAACAGGCAGCAAACAGTTCGAAACAACATCTCTCATCTCCCAAAAAACAAAAGGCCAGAATGCCGAGGGCTAACAATGAAATCGTCACGAAGAATTTGCTCGTGATATCTGAGGTTTGTAGGTGATCACGTCCGTTGGCGACTAGTCTCGCAGACATTCACACGCGGAGAACGGTGTATGGCGTATGGCGTATGGCGTATTCCCTTCGCCGGGGTTTGCGGCGATCAAAACTGTTGGACTGTTGGGTCAGGTCCATTTAAGGCGTCCTCTTTCGCTTGTTCTTCATAAAGACGCATCCTTGCGGCAGTGATGATTCGCGTGCGGCGCTGATTGGAGGTGACATCGCTACCGCGATAGGAAGTCCGATAATCGATGGCCGGATTTCAGAACTGGTTTCGGCGTGGCTTTGATCTGGCGATGGATTCATTATCGACCAGCGACCGCGCCTTCGGGGCTTGAATCATACGTATTGATCAAACTGCCACAGCACCGTGTGTTAATCCAGGCGAAGCAGGCCCTCTAGCAAAGCAGTCTGACAAGCCCATCGAGTATGTCTGCGTAATTCGCGGGCTTTTGCCAAGCGACCAGCCACGACGCTCTTCGTCCAACAGGAGGCTCGCCTGTTTGTCGTTCACGGGTGGAGTGGCGGGTGCGACAATTTTTCCTGGCGTAGTCCGACCGGATTTTGAATCCTCTTGGAAATGCTTTCTGAAACGCTGAGGCCACAGAGTTTGACGCGGAGTTCGCTGAGAGTCCTCCACATCCTCTGCGTCCGTTCTCTCAGCGATCTCTGCGTTTCACAAAAAACGAACTTCTCAGGACTCCCGGCGACTCCACCGCATCGGCGGTGCAGCCAAGAATTGTTGCCACACCGTGTGTGGCAGCGACGCACCTGTGCTACGAGAAATGACAGAGAGTCGTTAGATTTTGACGTGTTTTTGCCAGAATCACTTACGTGGTAATTTTGCGTGTCTAGCTTCCAATTGCTGATCGAACTCGGTGGCTGGTTTTTGTTCGTGATCTGGGCGGTCATGGTCGGCATCCCTTCGTTGTGGTTTATCGGGCGGTCGCTGAAGCGGATGAGTGATCGCGTGCCGGAACCGGATTCATGGCCGACGGTCTCTGTGGTTGTGCCGGCACGTGATGAGGGGCACAAGATCGAAGCGGGATTGAAGTCGCTCTTGGCGTCGGATTATCCGAGCTTGGAAGTCATCGCATTGGATGATCGTTCGCGAGATGAAACCGGAGCGATCATGGATCGGCTGGCGAACGATGCTCGATTGAACGTCATCCACATCACCGAATTGCCCCACGGTTGGCTGGGGAAGAATCATGCGTTGCAGATCGGGCAACAACGATCGACTGGGGAATGGATTCTCTTCACGGACGGAGATGTCGTTTATCAACGGGACACAATTCGTCGCTCGGTGCGCTACGCGGTCGCAACTGGTTTGGATCATCTGCCGATGTATCCCAGCATCGAATCGGAAGGGATTTTTGAAGCAGCGTTTGTCGCCGCGTTTGGTGTGATCTTTGCCGCTGGGACGCAGCCTTGGTTGGTCCCGACTCGGTGGATGCGGGCTTACGCGGGAGTCGGGGCGTTTAACTTGGTTCGACGTTCTGCGCTCGAGCGAGCGAACGGGTTTGAGCCAATTCGGCTCGACATTTTGGATGACGTGAAGCTCGGTAAAATGTTGAAGCAGACTGGATCGAAGGCCGAAGTCTTACGGTCAGGAGATGCGATTCGCATTCGTTGGCAGCAGTCGGCATGGGCCTGCATTACCGGGTTGGAAAAGAATGCTTTCGCGTCGGCCAATTATTCGATACGCGAGCTATTAGTCATTTGCGGTGTGACCTGCGCGGTGTTTTGTGGTCCGCTCGCTGGAACACTCTTCGCGGGAAACGCTCGAACTGGTTATGTTGCGGCGGCGGTGTTGTCGCATATGTTGTTTGGCTTTAGTGCGCAGCTCTTCGGACATTCGTTTTGGTTGTTTCCGATGTTGGTTCCAGCCGGACTCGCGTTTGTGTTTGCATTTTTGCGGTCAGGTTGGATCACGCTGCGGCAGGGAGGCGTTCGTTGGCGCGACACGTTTTATCCGTTGGAATTGCTGCGTCGGAATATTTATCAGTGAGTTGTTTTGATTTGGCCCACGGAACACACGGAAAAACAGGGAAGCGAAGGGGGCTGGAATTGGTCAACGACGCAAACTTGTGTGCCACACACTTTGGAGTCTTAAGGTAATTCAATTTCCCGCAGAGGCGCAGAGGTCGCGGAGAAGAAAGAAGACTGGCGTCGATGTTTTCTCCGCGGCCACAGCGTCTCTGCGGGAGTCTTCCTCTTGGTACTATTCCTCGCACGGTCATGAGTGAGATGTACTACTATCTGTCAGATTGTTGTTTTCCTGCGCGCATTTTATGCCGCCAGAATGTTGAGTTCGGTAGTCGAGGCGTTGGCGGCGGCCAGGAGTGTGGTCAGGGATTGGTGGCCTTG
>CAIJTL010000227.1 GCA_903823545.1 uncultured Planctomycetaceae bacterium | reverse complement strand
TGTTGATGGACGAACTGTTGCAATGAGTCTGGCAGTGAAGCGTCGTCATCCTGATGCAGGAAGCAGAGGAACGAATTGCGTCCCCATCGCTCGGAGATCCCTCGCGCGGACTTGGTGAGCGATACCGAAGAAGCCAATGTCGGAGAGCGGTGTTGTTCATCCGGTGTGAGCCAATCAAACAGCGGCATTCGTTCTGGCGCGGCTTTGGGATCAGCGGACGAAGCCCCTTTGCTACTAGGCTTCTTGACTCGCGGAATCAGCAAAATCGAAGTGGCCAGCGACTTGGAAATTTCGGTCAGAATTTTGACCGGATCAAACAGCGACTCGAAGCCGCGAAATAGAGTCAGGCCAGATCGACAATGAAACCGCTGGTAGCTGAGTCCGGCCAATGGAAGCGGTTCCGCCTCTGGTTTCCCACTCACCGCTAGGATCGCCATTGTCTTGGTGAACGGCGACGACCCCGCTTTGGTTTGGTATTCAAACCGTAAAACGAAGACCGAGTCACCCGCCACAACGCGATCACCTTCAATCAAGATCGCGCGCTTGCAAGGAATGCCGTTGACCAACATACCATTGCGGCTGCCCAAGTCTTGCACGGCAACTTCACCTGCCAAGAACTCCACTTGCATGTGGCGACCGGACATGGCGAGGTCATCCAGGAATGGATGATCCGTCTGCCGAGAGCGTCCGACAGAAAATGTCTGACCAATTTTGACGCGGATTTCTCGTCCGGTTCCGGTCCCCGCAACCACGTCAAAGACTGCGACAGCTCCGGGAATGAAATTGACCGAGTCACCTTCGGGCCGAAGCAGTTCGACGGGTGGCCGCGACGAGTTCGTCGATTCGTCTTGAAACGCCTCAACGGTTCCGCGCGGACTCAACGCCGGCATCCGCGGATTGCTCTTCGGAGCCACTTGGTCCTGACTGGCTTGAACCGATATCAGAAACAGCGTCTCGCCCGCTCTGAGTTGATCGCCGGTATTCAGAGCCTGCTCGCTGGGTGCTCCGCCGACCGCTTGTTGATTGAGCCACGTTCCATTTCGACTTCGCAAATCACGAACAACGCAGCGATCAACAAAGCACTCAATTTCAAAGTGAGTTGAGGACATCACTCCGTCTTCAGGAACGGCAAAGTCCATCAACTCGCCACGCCCAAAACGAGCACGTTGATTCGTGCGCACGAGCATCTGCCGCCCGTGCGACGTCCCTCCTTCAACTTTGAGTGTGATTTCCATAATCGTCGTGCTTGACTGAGAGATTGTCCGGAAAGGGAGGGCGCCACTTACTCGAAAGGCTCGACGGTGTCATTGTCTGGCAGACCGCTGAGACCCAAAGAGTTGTTTTCTGCTGTTTGAGGTAACGCAACCGGATTGGGGTTTCCAAACGGGAGCGGCGCGATTGTATGTGGTGCGAGTACCGCATCTGGATTGTTCGGAACTGTCCAACGAAGTTGTCCGCTGGAGATCCACGGAGCAAGGTTGAAGTCCCACGGGTCATTACGGACCGACCAAGCGTGTCTTCCGTTGGCATCCAGGAATGAATAGGTCGTTTCAATCCAACCTTGAATCAGCGATCCTGGCGCAGGGATGTCTTTGGAAAAGTATGCGAGCGGCATGGCCACATAGCCGGATTCCATCACGATCGAATGCACGACCATTGTCATCGTCGGCATCTGCATCAAACGCGGAATGACATACGGCACGTCCGGCCCCAGCATCGCTTCGTAGGGACCGGCGATCGGCGGTTTGTCTTGCAACCAAACGGCACCGCGTAGTACTCGGAAATGCTCGCAGCCGATCGGCTTTCCGACACCACCTCGCATGGACGGTACCCACCAAAAACCATCAAAGCCCCACGGATCGAACGAGCCGTTCAGCGGCGTGTCGCAAAACGGACAACGACTTAATGTGTATGTCGGAAGCGCGGCAGCATATTCGTGAGGGAGTTGTTTAAGCCGCTCGCGCAGCCTGTCATACTCGCTTCCGGACGGTCGTTGCTTCGGGTCAGACGATGCGAACCGATCTTTGAGGTCCAGGTATTCCTGAACCGCCTGACGACTCACCGCGCGGAGCTTGGCCAAGTCGCGAACCGGCACCGTGCTACCTGGTTGATTTACGGATAAGGCCATTCGATCCCCTTTTCGTCGTAGAGTTCTTTCAATTCAGAAACATTTTTGGTGGACGTGTTACCGTTCTCGTCAACGACCAAAAACTTTTCATTCGGTTCAGGATTTCTGCCAGGCGTTTTCCCGTCCGGTTTGAAGTCATCATTCGCCCCGTGTTGAAACATGCCGTCTTTGTTGTCGGGACAGACATCGTCGTTCAATTGCTTTTGATAGTTGGGGTCATTCGTCGGATGCGCTTCCGGTGGTGTCTTTTTCATGTCGTACATGCCCTGCATGTCGTAGTCGCCATGAAACGCATTACCGTTCTTGTCTCTAAGAACTCCATTCTCATCGTATTTCATGCCAGCCGCTTTTTGTTTCGGCGTGAGATCTTTTGGGTCTCCGACGACGAGCCCTTTGTTGGGGCCGCTCTTTGCCGTCTTTTGCTTCACTTCAACAGGTTTTGGCTTCGCCTTGCCGTGATGTGGCAAGCTGTCAGGATTTGAATGCCGAATGACCGCCATCGTCTTGTTGTTCTTGCAATGCTCTTGCAAGTTCTTTGCGTGCTTCGAGTCCATCCCCGAACGCTTGATGTTGACCCAGTCTTTGACCTTCTTCCACTTGGCTTCGGCTTTGGCGCCGAGATCGGACACACCTTTGACGAAGCGTTGCGTCAGGCTGTGGAGGCCGAGCAGGTCCACGTCGGTCAGCGGGTTCGATGGGTAAGCGTAGAGGTTGGCTCCACCGGCGAGGCCCAGCGGATCGGACTGCAAGTAGCGTCCGAGTTCCGGTGAGTACGAGCGGAAGCGGTTGTCGTGCAGGCCGGTCTCGGCATCGAAGTAATGGCCGGGGAACCGCAGCGGCATTTCGATCGACGCATCCTCGGCGACATGCGCGGTTCCGTAGGCGTCGACGACCGCCTGCCAGACGACTTTCCCGGCGGCATCTTCGACTCGAATTGGGCAGCCGCGTTGATCAGCGAAGACGAAATAGCTGCGTCCCGATTTCGGATCAGCCTTCGGGCTGTCGTACTCCATAAACATGAACGGAACGCGCGCTTCAGGAGCATCGTAGACGTAGAACCGAGTCCGACTTTTGTTGTGAACTTCCGCTGCTAAGCGGTTCTCATCCCAATAAAACTCGACTTCGTTCCCGTCCCAAGACTTCTTGATTCGGCGTCCTAACGGGTCGTACTCGGCGGTCCAGTTGAGCTTGTCGGAGGCGACCTGCGTCAGTTGATCGCGAGCGTTGTACGTGTAACGCGTCGTGCCATTCGGGCCGGTTCGTTCGCTGATGTGATCGCGAGCGTTGTACGCAAACGTGTCGCCATTCGCAGTCGTGAGCTGGTTTCCAACTCCGAGCGAAACACCGAATAATCCCGGTTGCGCGATCAAGTTGCGGGCCAGATCGTGCTCGAAAACTTGTGCCGAGCCGTCGGACAAGCGGCTAGAGACAAGCCGGCCGGCAAGGTCGTATTCATAGCCGACATCGCCGTTGATGTTGTCCTTCGTCGCAGTGAGGTTCCCGGTGCCGTTGTAGAGGAACTCGCGAATCCACGTTTGCTTCGACTGTGGGCCGAGCACCACTTTGCGAACGCAGCGTCCTTGCGAGTCGTACTGCGACATCTCGCGCGAACCGTTCGAGAACTCGCGATCAATCAGCCCATCGAAACTCGCTCGCAGGAAGTGCTCGCGACCGGTCGGATCGGTGATGACTGTCTGGTTGCCGACGCGCCGGTACTGCACCGCAAACTTATTGAAGAACGTTGTCTGCGTCAGCGAGCGGCTGTCGTATGCGTGCTTGACCCCTTTGCCGAGTCGTCGTTCACCGAGGAAGCGATCGAAAGCGTTGTACTCACGATCGATGCGGTACTTGTCAGTCGCGGCGGCGACGATGCGGCCTCGGTCATCGTGGTCGAGGTAGTACTTTTCGCCGGTAGCCAACTCGAAGACTTTATCGAGGTTCCCCGCACCGATTGTGTACTTCGCCAGCGTTTGGCCGGAACCATCTTGTCGTTCGACGATGTTGTCGGCGGCATCGTAAAGGATGCGTTCGCGGGTTCGACCGAGTCGGCGAACTTCAACCAACCGATCCTTCGCGTCGTAAACATAGTCCGTCTTCGTGCCACCAGCATCGACGAAACTGGTGACCTCTTCGCGAAGGTTGTAGTCAACCTTGTATTGAGCCCCGATCGGATCGGTGTCGGTGTCGAGCAGATTCCAGGATTTATATGAGGACTCCCATTCGCCACCGGCGCGATCGCGATGGACCAGCACGTTACCGTTCGGGTCGTACTTCCAAGTCTCGTGACTTCCGTCGCCGTAATCGCGACGAGTGACCCGGCCCAACACATCACACGTCTCTGACGGAGTTGCAACATGCTGAGCCGCGATCTGACTGGCGACCGGCAACAACACCGGAAAGTTCTTCAGCACGGGGTCGTCAGGACGAACGTCGTGAATCGACTTCGCCGAGATCAAATCCCCGTGTTCCCACTCCAGGGGTTCGCGCGGCACACGAATTTGCAGCGGGTCTTCTTGCAACGGTTGAATGTGAGCTGGCGGCGACGAGTAGCCGTGGCAATCGACTCGTTCGTAATGCGCACCGTGCTGGTCGTACAACAATTCGGTGACGTTGCCCAACGGATCAATGTCTTGGACGACGTAGCCATCTTCGCTGATCTTGAACTGCCGCGTGTTGCCGAGCGGATCGACGATCTCCGTCAGATGTCCGTCTTTGTCGTAGAAGTATTGTGACCGCGCTCCGTCCGCCCACGTCGTCTCGGTCATGCCAAGTTCAGGGAAGTATGCCAGCTTGACGTCGTACAGGCCGTCTTCACCCCACGTATGGACGCAGCGACCGACGCTGTCGTACTCGTAGCGATACGAATAGCCGCGGCGGTCC
>CAIJTL010000226.1 GCA_903823545.1 uncultured Planctomycetaceae bacterium | reverse complement strand
TGTCGAAGAAGAGCCGATCATTGGTTGATTGGAAACGTCGCCCTCTCATTGTGAGCCACCTATGCACAAATCATTGAACTTGCGACATCCTTCGGTCTCTCGACGCGCCGTGGTCCAGGCAGGGGCGGTTGGCTTGCTGGGATTGGGGGCGAATCATCTGGCTGCATTGCGAGAGGCCCGTGCCAGTGAGCAGAAATTGAAGAGCGGTGCGGCACCGGGCAAAGCAAAATCGTGCATTTACATTTTTCTGTCCGGTGGATTGTCGCAGCATGAGAGCTTCGACTTGAAGCCGGAAGCTCCGTCTGAGATTCGTGGCGACTTCAATCCGATCGCGACGAGGACTCCGGGGCTTGAGATTTGCGAACACTTGCCGGGACTCGCTCAGCGAAGTGATCGTTGGTCGGTGCTGCGGTCGCTGACGCATCCGACGAACGATCACACGTTGGGACATTACTTCATGCTGACGGGACGGAGCGTGGCGTCACCGGGCTTTGTTGGCGATCGAAAATCGAGACCAAGCGACTGGCCGAGCATTGCATCTATTGTCGGCGATGCTGTCCCTCGCCGCAGTAACAATTTGCCGCCAGCGATCGTCTTGCCAGAGCGGTTGATTCACTGGTCTGGCGGCGTCATCCCCGGAGCTTATGGTGGATTGATGGGGCGGCATCGTGATCCGTTTTTTATTGAAGCTTCACCGTATGGAAATCCGTTTTGGCGTGGTGCGTATCCCGAATACACGTTCGCCAACGAGACGAAGAAAGCTCCGAAGGAACCGGACGCACGTGTCTATCAAGCTCCGAATATCTCGTTGTCACCGGACCTCAATCTTGGTCGAGTCAACAGTCGAGTCGGTCTTCTGAGAGAACTCGATCTTCAGCGGAGCGAACTCGAACGTTCCGCTGCGGGCCAGAGCTATGACGATCATCGTCAATCGGCGATCTCGCTGCTTGCTTCGCGTGATGTGCGGCGAGCGTTCGATGTGACGAACGCTGATGAAGCGACTCAACTTCGCTACGGTCGCAACAGTTTTGGATGGTCGCTCCTGATGGCGTTTCGGCTGGTCGAATCGGGAGTCAACCTCGTTCAAGTGAATCTTGGCAGCAACGAAACGTGGGACAATCACGGCGACATCTTCCATCGCTTGAAGAACAAACTCTTTCCGCCGACAGATCACGCGCTGTGTGCGCTGCTTGACGATCTTCAAGCGAGCGGCTTGCTCGATAGTACGCTTGTCGTGATGGCCGGAGAATTTGGCCGCACGCCGAAGTTGTCGTTGCTCAGCGAGTCGTATCCGCAACCGGGCCGCGACCATTGGGGCGCGGTGCAAAGCGTCTTTTTTGCGGGAGCCGGAGTTCCCGGCGGTACGGCGATCGGTTCATCCGACAAAATTGCCGCCTATCCCGCCAGCAATCCTCAGAAGCCCGAGGATATGGCAGCCACGATCTATCACGCTCTTGGAATTCCCGATACCGCCGCATGGCACGACGAACTCAATCGCCCGCATCACATCTACCACGGCCAACCGATTGCGGGCTTGGTATGAAATATGGGACGCAGGATTGTGTCGGCGCGTTAGCACGACCCGTCTGCGAGTGGTCAGCAAAATTGAGAGATCAAACACTCGCTGGCGCGTCGTGCTAAAGGCAAGGGGCTCCAAAACCACTTCTAATCTTTGAATGGAGTCAGCATGCGTTTTGCTGAATTAATTGAGACGCGGTTTCGAGTTCTGTTTATTTGGTCGGTTGTTGGAGCTGTGGTGCTGAGGGGAGTTTTGCTCGCCGCGTTCGGTAGTGCGTATGCGCTGTGGCCTTGGGTGGTACTGGGACCGCATGTGGTGCTCGGCCTGATTGACATGTCGTAGAAGCGACACGCGATTCGTCGGAACTTCCCGGTGCTCGGTCGCATGCGATATTTGCTCGAATTGATTCGGCCTGAGATCTTTCAATACTTTGTGGAGAGTGACACGGAAGGGATGCCGTTCGATCGCGAAAACCGATCGCTCATTTACCAGCGAGCGAAGAGCGAGCGTGACACCACTTCCTTCGGGACCAAGATCAACGTCTACGCGCCAGGCTATGAATGGGGCAATCACTCGTTGCAAGCCAAGGATCTCGACGCTGCGAACATGCGTGTCGCTATCGGCGGTCCCGACTGCAAGCAGCCGTACTCGTGCAGTTTGCTGAATATCTCGGCGATGAGCTTTGGTTCGCTCAGCCAAAATGCGATCTTGGCATTTTAGTCGCGGAGCCAAGTTGGGTGGCTTTGCTCACAACACGGGCGAGGGTGGCGGTGATTAGATCTGGCAGATCGGCAGCGGCTACTTCAGTTGCCGCGACGAGAAAGGGATTTATTCACCGAGCAAGTTTGCCGTGCGAGCCGTGCATCCCAACGTGAAGATGATTGAGATCAAGCTCTCACAAGGAGCGAAGCCGGGACACGGTGGCATTCTTCCCGCTGCGAAAGTGACCGCAGAAACTTCTGAGATTCGTGGCGTCCCAATGGAGCGAGATGTCATTTCGCCGCCGGTTCACTCTGCGTTTTCTACTCCGATTGGCTTATTGGCATTCGTCAAGCAATTGCGAGACCTCAGCGGTGGGAAGCCGGTTGGGTTTAAGTTGTGCGTCGGGCGGCGTCGCGAGTTTCTCGCGATTTGCAAAGCGATGGTCCAGACCGGAATCACTCCCGACTTCATTACGGTTGATGGTGGCGAAGGTGGGACCGGTGCGGCACCGCTGGAGTTTCTCAAACCATATCGGTGCGCCGTTGATTGAAGGACTGATCTTCGTTCACAACGCGCTTGTCGGATATTCGTTGCGGAGCAACATCAAGATTTTCGCTAGCGGAAAAGTCGCGTCGGGCTTCGCAATCTTGAAGCGGGTGGCCATTGGTGCCGACGTCATCATGAGTGCCCGCGCCATGATGATGGCGATCGGCTGCATCCAAGCTCTGAAATGTAACAGCAATCATTGCCCGGTCGGTGTGGCGACTCAGGATGAGTATTTGATGGCCGGCCTCGATCCGACCGACAAGTCCGTCTACGTCGCGAGTTATCACAAACAAACGATTTACCGTCTCGCCGAAATGCTCAGAGCACTCGGCCTCGATTCGGCTCAAGACCTGCGGCCGTGGCATCTCATGCACCGCGTCTCCGCCACCGAAACCCGCCACTAAGGCGAGCTATACCATTTCCTCCAAGACGGCGACCTGCTGCGTGAACCGTTGCCAATCGACTTCACCCGCGCCTGCCATTCCGCATCCGCTGAAACCTTCACCCATTGCGAAACAGCCTAGGCTCTTTCCTTCACCTGCCACACTTCGATGATGAAAATTTGACTAACTCGAAGATATTCGATTGCAGTTCGAGTGGCATCTTTGGACGCTTGCGGTTCGTAACGAAATGTCCGCAAGGTCCGACGAAAGCACTGAATTCGGATGACGCAAACAAGCTCCAGCTCCTCGCACCTCGCTGAGGTGCCGTTGCAGCGGTTTGATCAAGATCATACTCAGACTGTGCGAGTTGATGATCGAGTGGCCTACCGTTGGCTACTGGCATTTGCGTTTGTGGTTTACTTCCCCACCTTGTGGTTTGGATTTCTAAATTGGGACGATGGGGAGTACGTCACCAATAACCGATTTGTGAAGCAAGGATTCTGCATCGAGTCTTGGAACTGGTGTTGGACGACGTTTGACGCGGCGAACTATCACCCTGCCACGTGGTTGTCGTTGATGCTCGACGCTCAGATTTGGGGAACTCGCGCGTTTGGGTTTCATCTGACGAATGTGGTGTTGCACGCACTCAACGGGTGTCTTGTCTATTTCATTCTGTCTGAAGCGACGGGGCGGCGCGGTCCCAGTTGGTGGGCTGCAGTTCTCTTTGTGATTCACCCATTTCACGTAGAGTCTGTAGCGTGGGTCTCGGAGCGGAAAGATGTCTTGAGCGTTTTTTTTGGACTTGGCTCAATAACGGCCTATCTGGCCTACACGCGTCAGCCGCATTGGAAACCGTACGTTATGAGCGTTGGTTTGTTTCTGGTGAGTCTGCTTTCCAAGCAAACGTTGGTCACACTTCCGTGTGTCTTGCTGTTGCTCGATTGGTGGCCACTCCTGCGAGTGAAACGATTCAGCCCGGTTGATTCTAGCCTCTCCACGCGATTTTCCTCGTCATCGTTACGGAACGTATTGCTTGAGAAAGTCCCGTTTTTTGTTTTGGCGGGAGTGTTCTCTGTGATTGTCGTGGCCGCACAAAGACAGGGTGGGGCTTATCAAACGATTGACCAGTTAGCGCTTTCTGATCGTTTGGCGAATTCAGTTGTGTCTTACGGACGTTATCTCGGCAAGACATTTTTCCCGATCGGGTTTTCACCGTTTTACGTTTATTCCGCACAAACTCCGATGATTTCGTTAGCCATTAGCTCTGTCGTGTTGTTGACCGTGAGCGCTGTCTCGATGGTCTGGGTGCTGACTCGCCCCTTTCTGTTTGTCGGCTGGTTTTGGTTCTTGGGAACGTTCGTGCCGATGATTGGACTAGTTCAAGTTGGCAGCCAAGCGATGGCCGATCGCTATACCTACTTCCCACACATTGGACTGTTTCTCGCGGTGACGTTTGGTGTGGCGGATTTGTTGCAGTGGTGGCGAAGTCTCGCTGGCGTCATCGAGAATGGCTCAACGAAATGGACGCCACGTCATAAAACAACGCTTCGAGTCTTGGCGATCTCGACGCTTGTTGTGGTCACCTTGCTGACGTTCCGACAGGTTCTTTTCTGGAGAAGCGACGACACCTTGTGGGCGCACGCGTTGTCGTTGAATGACAACAATCCAATGGCGCATGTTGAGTTGGCACATCACTATTACGAAGTCAAGAACTTCGATTTAGCTCGGGCACACCTGACTGAAGCAATTCGGTTGTCTCCGAACTTATACTCGCCGCTGTTTCGACTCGGCATGATTGAGAAGAACGAAAAGAAATACGATCGCGCGATCGAGCTGATGGCGAAGGCGATTTCAATTGAGCCAACAATACCGGGCATGCGGATTCATTTGGGAATCTGCTTCGCTCAAAGGAACCGGCTTCAGAACGCCATCG
>CAIJTL010000225.1 GCA_903823545.1 uncultured Planctomycetaceae bacterium | reverse complement strand
TGGCGTTGAAGATCGTCGCTGAAATCAGCGGCGAGACCGTTCGCAAGACGCTCAAAAAACGACATCAAGCCTTGGCGAGAAGCGCGTTATGTGATCCCTCCCTGCATTGAGCCAATCTTGAATGCTTCCAGGAAGGACTGAAGCAACTACTTCTTCTTTGCCGCGGCTTTCAGGCACGTGCGAAACGCGCTGACTGCGTCCTTCACGACAACGCCGTTGCGGACGCCGTCTTTGCAGGCGGCAGAACGGATCGCAACGATGTCTGGCTCCAGCATGGGAAGACCGTCAAGCTTGTCGCAGCCGAGGCTACCAGCCAAGGCGACGATGCGACCTCCTTGATGCAGGGCGTCTGCGTGGCGCTTAAGGTCGGCGCGGCTAATCCATTCCCACAGGCTGCGGCCTTGTTTGGCGTAAGTGTCAAACAACACTCCAACGCATCCGCCAGCCTTGCTATTTGATTCTTCGAGTACCGCATCCACGATAGAGGTTGGAGACGGAGCTCCAGCTGCACGCCAATCGGCATAAGCAACAGCCACCCAGCGAAACTTGGTCTTGCTAACGGCTTCAAACTGTTTACGAACCGCTTTCCAGCGTTCCGGCCAATTCGCGTCCTTGCCAACTTTTGCCGTACCAATCTTGAGGTACGTCACGCCAACCGGGATTTTGGGGACTTTTTTGAGGTTCTCCCATTCCGAAAGTTCCCCCAAAGCGACACTGATTGGCATCGTCTTGGACTGCTTACGGACAGCATCGACTATCTTTGTGATCGTGGCGGCAGGGACCATTCCCAACGGGCCATTCAGAGGCTCCTTGATATCTAAGATATCGCAGCCGCCTGCCAGGGCCGCATCGGCCTCACGGACATCGCGGACGCTTACCAAGAGCCACGGAGTGTCGCCAACCGCGACCGGTGCTTCCTTCGCCATCGTGCTTCGCTTTCCAGAGTTTCTTGAACGAGGGAATCGTATGGCTCATTGATGATTGTCGCAATTCCCCCGATGCACTTGGTTCGCGCAATGCGACGAATAGGCTGAACTATTCCTGTCCGAGAGCAGTCGATAGATTCCCCCGCCGTCGTTTGAGTCCCCTGAGATCGGAAATCATTCATCCGGTCAATGTCCAAAACCTAGATGAAGGAGGCCCCATCGTGGTCCTGAAGGCACCCCCGCGAATTCAACTTTCTAGCGGCTGGCTTATACTGGCTGGCGGATTATTGCTCGGTTTAGGAGCTGCGGCACTCTGGCCACACCGCCCGCTCACCGCCGCCGTTTCTGACCGCAACGAGAAGTTTGGCATGTGCACCGTTACGATGACCGAAGGGCTCGAAGCGGTTTTTGTGCTCGATTTTCTAACCGGACGACTCACTGGTGCTTGCCTTGGTAAGCAAGGGAACGGTTTCGTTCAGTTTTATGCTGCAGATGTTGCCGCAGATCTCGGCGTAAAGGCGGGGAAACCGCAGTACGCGATGACTACTGGGTATGCTTCCATTCGCGGCACTCCCGCTGCCCAGCCCGCTGCCAGCGTGATCTACGTTGCCGAATTGAATTCAGGGCTTGTCGGTTGTTACGCGATTCCATTCAAACTGCCGAATTCAAAAAACCTAGTACCCATAAAGCTTGTCCCGCTTGACCGATACCAATTCCGTGAGGCCGCGGTTGAGTAGCGCGTCAGTTGCGCCGCGACAATGTTTTCAGCATTCATCGAAAGCCCGGCCCATTCACAAGGACCGGGCTTTCTCGTTACTTGGATTTGCTGGGAAGAATTAGCATCGCATCGCCGTAACTGTAGAACCGATAGCGTTCGTTGATCGCAGCTGCGTATGCGGCCTTGATTGACTCAATCCCGGCTAATGCAGACACCAAAACAATCAGCGTCGAACGAGGCAAATGAAAATTGGTCAACAATGCATCGATCGTGCGAAACTGATAAGGCGGCCGGATGAAAATGCTTGTCGAACCTCGAAACGGCTTCAAAATGCCATCAACTGACGCACTTTCCAAGGTTCGGACGGAAGTGGTTCCGACTGCGACGATCCGACCGCCACGTTCTTTCGTGGCTCGAATTTGCTCAACAGTTTCTTGATTAACTTCACACCACTCGGAATGCATTTGGTGTTCGCTCAGACTCTGGACTCCGATTGGCCGAAACGTTCCGAGCCCCACATGCAGAGTTACACGTGCGATTTCAACGCCGCGCTGCTTTATCGCATTAAGCAACGATTCAGTGAGGTGTAGTCCGGCGGTCGGTGCGGCCACTGAGCCTGGCTGTCGAGCATATGTCGTCTGATAGCGTTCCCAATCGGAGCGGCTGGCAACTTTTCGGTGCATATACGGAGGCAGTGGCATTGTTCCGAACTCTTGGAGCAACTCGACCACATCTCCCGAACGATCGGGGCGCATCAGCCATACGCCCTCAGCTTCGCGGTCGATCAGTGTTAAACGCAGTGGCAAGATGGCTCGATCTCCGAAATCACCGAGCGGCGTCAAGACTATTTTTTCTTCCGACTTCAAATACCCTCGCGATTGACCGATCAGCCGCCAATCACCTGATTCTGTTTGTCCGAGATAAAGTCCCTCCCACTTTCCGCCAGTTTTTTCGCGTTGTCCGATAAGCCGCGCAGGAAGCACCCGAGTATCGTTTAATACGAGGCAATCTCCAGGGGACAGGAGCTCTGGAAGATCAGAAACACCACGATGTTGGACTTCCGCGCCGCCTCGTTCCAAAACAAGCAGCCTGGAAGCGTCGCGATTGGGGAGCGGCTCCTTGGCAATGAGACTCTCGGGGAGCGTGTAGTCATATAGCTCAACATCGTCGAATAGCGTTGACGTTTGGGCGGAAATGGTCTCGCTCGACATGCGACTTTGCTCTTACTTTCCTTGAGATCAATTCGTGGTCGACATCGACCAACACTCCGTCGCGAAGGACGCCTTATGGCCGACAAAATCGTATCGACTGG
>CAIJTL010000224.1 GCA_903823545.1 uncultured Planctomycetaceae bacterium | reverse complement strand
TGCTTCTATCTCGTTGGGTAATTCGGTTGTGTTTAATGCCGTCGGCAGCGAGCCGGTGCTCAAAAAGCGTGGTCTCGTCGATTCATTCCGGACCGCTGATAACCAGCATCTGTTGATGACCTGTATGACCAGCGGCTGCGTCGTCTATGACGAACTCGTTGATTGTTTTCACGGCTGTGCGCAATGGCTCGGCAAGAAGACCTCGAAGGATGACATCCGCAATTGGCTGACGTCCGAAGCGACAGCCGTTCCTGCAGGATGTGACGGAGTATTGGCACTTCCGTTTTACAAAGGTGAAGGAGTCTTCAAGCAGCCGACGGCGTTCGCCTCCTTCTTGGGTCTTCGCGATCGCAAACGTGATGCGTCAGGCAATGTGACTTCCGATGCCGCGGCATTGAAAGCTGGAGTGCTCGCGCGAGCCAGCTTGGAGGCAACGAGCCTGACTCTGAAGGTCGGATTTAAAGAGATGGGTTTGAGTCACCTCGATCAAATCGTGGTGAGCGGCGGCGGGTCACGGAACTCGCTCTGGCCGCAAATCATAGCCGACGTGTTTGGTGTGCCAGTTGCCAAGCCGCAAAACGCGGATGAAGCGGTAACTCGCGGCG
Organism: uncultured Planctomycetaceae bacterium; assembly: GCA_903823545.1. Classification (GTDB taxonomy): domain Bacteria; phylum Planctomycetota; class Planctomycetia; order Planctomycetales; family Planctomycetaceae; genus SXKJ01. The sequence continues at coordinate 2,368 of CAIJTL010000224.1, read as the reverse complement.
CCGCGTACTTGGCTTGGCTCATGGTTCGCCGAGCCGCAGGCGAACCGACGACGCTGACGGAACTGTTACAGCAACTCGTCGAGCTGACGGATCGGGTTGAGCCGAATCTGGAAAACATGAAGCACTACAAAAAGCTGTTGCCGCAGTTCCAAAAGACTCTCGGACGGCTGACTCCTTTGTACGCAAAGGAGTAGATTTGCGAGCGGCAAGCGCGAGCCAAGTGGTGTCAGAATCCGGACTCATCTGGGTTAGTCAACTTTCGAATAATGACGCCACCCGGTTCGCAAAAAGAGACATTGTCACTCGCTGATCCTCGTAAAGCCGATGAGGCAAGTGTCATCGGAGCGACTGCGGCCGGAGCGGAAGAGTTCGACATCGGCGATGATGGTGTCGATCAGTGATTGCAAGTTGTCGTGCGGTACGGCCATGTGCTGCAACACGCGCGATTCACCAAACAGGCTTTCGTCGGGTGCCATTGCTTCGATGAGTCCGTCGGTGAAGAAGAGCACTTCGTCTCCCGGCTGAAGTTGCGCGGTCGCCGTGTGAAATTCATGATCATCTGCAATTCCGAGTGGTAGCGTACTCCGATCGCGTCCCAACGCTTCGACGAATCCTGATTTCTTTCGCCAACAAAGCGGCGGTGGATGCCCGGCATTCAACAACGTGAGTTTGCCGCGACTCACGTCGAGCAAGCACAGGCAAAAAGTGATAAAGCCCTCATCTAAACTGCTCACAAACGAATTCAAACAAGCCATTGCAATCTTGAGCGTCTCCGCAGTCGCGAGACAGTGACGGACTTCAGTCGCGAACTGAGCAATCATCATGGCGGCGGGCATGCCTTTGCCGCACGCATCGGCGACCCCCATAATGACTCGACCATCAGGCAGCGAATCCCAAAAATAATAGTCACCGCCGACAGAATCCGCCGGTGCGTAATATTCGCAGAAGCTGTATCCCGGGATATTTGGTTTCCGACGAGGTAACATCCGCAGCTGAATCTGCCGAGCAGTTTCTAATTGACGACGCGATTGATCCATGCGCAACAACTCTTTGTGAGCTTTCGCATATTCAACAGCTTGACCGGTCAAAATGCCGACAGCAGTCACCAGTTCGAGATCGTCGTCTGTGAAAGTTCTATTGTCGTCGTCCGCTTCAAGAAGGATTGTTCCAAGTTTCGCATGGGAGGGACCGAGCATTGGGACGCAGATCACCGCCGCCTCACCATTATCAAGCACAGAATCATGCCGCTTCGGTTCGACGGTCTTGAGTAACGGCTTGCCATTCGAGAGGACTTGGCGCGAGATGTCATAACCGATGGGCACGCGTGTGATGATCGAACTGTCGTCATCACGGCCATGCTTCATCGCCACTGGGTTCAGTCGTCCGTCCGGTTCGATCAATTGAATCTCGCCGATTACCGCCTGCGGGAACATGTCGAAAAGCGTATCCAAGACACGCGGGAATATCTCATCGACCAACAAACTGCTGCCCAAACGCCGTGTGATTTCCAGTAGTTGTCGTAGTCGCCCCGTTAACTTCGTCTGCGAGCCTATGACAACATGGCGACCGTCCGTCGGTGGCAGTGGCGTCAGCTTAAACTCGTTCGTCAGTCCCAGGATCATCGATGTCGTATCCGCGAGCGATGATTCTGATGACAAACAGAATGCAATCGGAATGTCGTAAACGTTGAAACGATCACCGTCATTGAGAACAGTTGCTTTGGTGATTCGCCGACTGTTGAGAAACGTTCCGTGAGTGCTCCCCAAATCTTCGATCTGGTAATGCCCTCCATTAAAGAAGACTCGTGCATGTTTTCGCGACACAGTCTTCTTCGTCAGCACCACGTCGCAAAAATCTTCGCGCCCGATAATCACATCATGAGTCGGACTCAGGACGAAGCGTGTCCCTTTCACCGACGAAGCCAACACCATTAATTCAGGCATTATGCACCTACGAAGAAAGCGACATTCTTCAGGGTGGCATCATCGCCGTTACGAGCAGCATCCAAGCTGAGACATCATTGGGAAGTGGTAACGTCTTACCATCGTTCTGAGCAACCTGCTAGCGCAATGGAACTGACTTTAGGGAATTTGGTTAAGGGGTCGCGAGTTTTGTGGGACGTTTTTTGAATTGGTTGGACTTGGAGCGTCGAGAGTAGGTTTCGTGAGGGGCCCGTCCTGGAACAGGCCGGGGGCGCAGCACAAGAAACCCGCGCGGCGCGTCCAATTCAAAAACTCGCCCCCACATCGGCTCGACATCAACTCCGAGTTTCTTGTGCTACGCACCCCGGTTGTCCCAACCGGGGCCACCCGCGTCGCACGACTAACCTCCCGTTGCGAGGCTAACGGAGTTAAGCAGCGTGCAGTGC
>CAIJTL010000223.1 GCA_903823545.1 uncultured Planctomycetaceae bacterium | reverse complement strand
GTTTCGCATGTTGATTCGTTTGACCATAAGCCGAAACTGACTGAGCATTCCGGTCGACCGTTGCCGTTTGCGAAGCCGAAGTTTGAATTCGCTCCGACGGGAAACTTGCTCGCCTCGCCTTGGAAGTTTCGACATTATGGGCAGAGTGGTGTTGAGGTCAGCGATCTCTTTCCGCAGATCGGTTCGATGATCGACGACATTTGCGTGATCCGCTCGATGAACGGCGGCGATCAGGTTTCGCACGGCCCGGCACTGCTGAATATCAACACGGGAAGTGGCGTCTTCGCCCGACCAAGTCTCGGTGCCTGGACGCTGTATGGGCTCGGCACTGAGAACCAAAACTTGCCGGGCTTCATCAGTCTCAGTCCGTCGCTGTATCACGGCGGTGCGCAGAACTACGGTTCGGCGTTTTTGCCGGCAAGTTATCAGGGGACGCGCATCGGCGATGGCAGTATGAACTTCAAAGACGCGCGGCTATCAAATCTTGCGCCGGGCGATGATCCTGCGTTGCAGCGATTGCAGCTCGACATGCTTGCTCGACGAAATCGGAGACACCTCGAACAAATCGGTGACGTCCCGCAACTTGAGGCACGCATCGCCACGTTTGAAATGAGTTTCCGGATGCAGGCTGAAGCCCCCAATGTGATGGACCTCAATCGAGAATCCGCCGCGACTCAAGCTCTCTATGGGGTCGGTGTCGAACCAACCGACGAGTACGCGCGACAGTGCTTGCAGGCCCGGCGACTGCTCGAAGCGGGCGTGCGATTCGTTCAAGTCAACTTCAGCTATCCACGAAATTATTGGGACGCTCATGGTGACCTGCGGAACAACCACACGAGCAATGCCAAAAAAGTCGATCAACCGATCGCGGCCTTTTTGTCTGACTTGAAGGCTCGTGGCTTACTCGACGACACGCTGGTCATCTTTGGCACCGAGTTTGGTCGTACTCCAGCAGCTCAAGGAAATGACGGTCGCGACCACCATCCCCATGCATTTAGCGTTTGGCTGGCTGGCGGTGGAGTTCGCGGCGGCATGGCGTATGGTCAAACTGATGAGTACGGCTATTACGTCGCTGAGAACAAAGTCACGATGCCTGACTTCCACGCGACGATCTTGCATCTGCTGGGGCTTGATCACGAGCGGCTCACTTACCGCCACGCCGGTCGTGATTACCGCCTAACCGACGTACATGGTCGAGTGATTAAAGAGGTGTTGGCATAAAGCCACTTGATCGTAGACCGGTCACTCTGCGATCAAAACCGTCGAGGTACAGAAGAGACTCGAAGACGTTCGTCTTCCAGTGCGTTACTTCGCCATCATCAGTTCGCGGATGTCATGGACCAGCGCTTTGACGTCGTCTTCAGTTGTGTCCCATGAGCACATGAAGCGTGCTCCGCCACTGCCGATGAATGTATAAAATCGCCAGCCGCGTGCCCGAAGCGTAGTTGCTACTTCTGGACGCAAGCGTGCGAAGACCGCGTTCGCTTGTCGCTGCGACATGAACTCAACGCCGGGGATTTGCTTCAAGCTCGACTCCAGCAGTTCTGCCATACGATTCGCATTGGATGCGTGACGCAGCCATGCTCCATTCTCCAAAATTCCAACCCACGGTGCCGACAAAAATCGCATCTTGGATGCAAGCTGGCCAGCTTGTTTGCAGCGGTAAGCAAACTCCTGAGCGAGTTCCTTCTTGAAGAAAATGATCGCTTCACCAACGGCCATGCCATTCTTTGTTCCGCCGAAGCAGAGCACATCAACGCCAACTTTCCAGGTAATCTCTTTAGGCGCCACGCCTAAACTTGCAACTGCGTTTGAGAAGCGAGCGCCGTCCATGTGAACTCGTAATTCGTGACGTCTCGCCACCTCTTGAAGTTGTAGCAGATCGTCGACGGAGTACAGCGTCCCCAACTCTGTTGCTTGCGTTAGGCTGAGAACCTTCGGTTTCGGGTAGTGAATATCACATCGCCGCTGCACCATGTGCGAAACAGACTCCGGTTGGATACGCCCTTCCTCGCCGCTGACTAAAAGAATCTTTGAGCCATTTGAAAAGAATTCCGGAGCCCCGCACTCGTCGGTCTCGGCATGAGCCAATTCATGGCAAATGATGCTGTGGTAGGACTGGCACAGTGATGACAACGCGAGCGCGTTCGAGGCTGTACCGTTGAAAGCGAAAAATACTTCGCAGTTCACCTCAAATAGATCGCGTAGCAAATCAGCGGCTTTCGCTGTCCATTCATCATCACCGTATGCCGGAACGTGACCATGATTCGCACGGGCCATTGCTTCCCATGCTTCTGGGCAAATGCCCGAGTAGTTATCGCTCGCGAAATGACGGCGTCCGGTGGCAGCAATCGATTCGGTCATCGGAATGTGATCCTTTCGTTATTCAGTGCCTGTCTTTTTGACGCATTATTGTGTCGAGAAAAGCGGGCTCTATTTGGTGGGTGCGACGGCGGTTAGTTCGTGCAACACACCATCACGCAAATCTGCGTGTCGCGGAAATCGAGCCGCCAATTCCGTACTGTGTGTCACGCAGATCAATGAGCTGCCGGTATCACGACTGAGGTCCAATAACAGCGAGCCGATTGAATCGGCATTCGTTCGATCAAGATTGCCGGTCGGTTCATCCGCCAACAATAACGCGGGTTGATTGATCAACGCGCGACATACTGCGACTCGTTGTCGCTCGCCACCAGAGAGCTGCGAGGGTCGATGATCGAAGCGGTCTTGCAATCCGACTCGATCTAAAAGTTGTTGAGCTCGCTCGACGTCATCTGGTTTCGTGCCGCCTCCAGCGAGTAACGGAATCAGCACGTTTTCCAATACAGTGCATTGCGGCAGAAGATGATGTTCCTGAAACACGAAACCAATCCGCTGCTGTCGTAGTTCGGCCAATTGCGTTTCGGTAAGACCATTCAAGCGCTGTCCCAGCAATTCAATCTGTCCTGACGTCGGCAGTTCCATAGCTCCTAAAACAAACAACAAAGAACTTTTTCCAGAGCCTGATGGCCCTGTCACCGCCATTGCCTCCCCGCGATTTAGCCGCAAGTTAACGTTTTTCAGAACCGTCAATGTTCCGGTGGCTGTGACGTAATTCTTCACAAGATCTTGTACGGCGAGTGTTACTACTGGCTCAGTCATGTTGCGGTTGTGCCCAACGAGTTCTCAATCGAAAAAGAACAAGACCGGAATCGCTTAAGCGACTCCGGTCTTGTGGGATGTCAACAAGTTTCAGTCTCTCTGTCGAGTATCACTCGAAAGTGAGCACCATCCAACCGCCAGATGCTTTGACCGAATTGATCCCCACGGCGACAGGAGTTTGCAATCCTTTGTCGATGGTAACGGAGCGGTCAAACTTACGTGTCGGCAATGCGTTTTGGATTTTCGTTCGCACGACTCCAGAACGAGCAATTTGAAGAGTTGCGTTCTTCGGTGCTTCGACAGGCGACACGCCGACGTTTCCGCTTTCGATGACAAGGTTCTTTCCATCGATTTTGAAGCTCAACGGGACGGTGATCTCTTGAGTCGGAATATCTTCCTCTCCGTCCTTTTGCTTCAAGCCAGCGTGAATCACGAGAGTCAGCAATCCGTTGTCAACGCGGAACTGGATTGGATTGTTGACAGGGAAGATGAACGTTGCAGGGTCATTTGAAGGTGGTGCCCCCGCAGAAATCTTCTTTGCTGCGTTGAGTGGACGTCCCAAAAGTTCTTCAAAGGATTTTTCGAGTTCTGCTTTCAATTCAGCTTCAGTAATCGTCCTGCCTGCGAACTTCAGTCGGTCGATGCTGTTGTTGAATAATGACTCGTGCATCGCAACAACAAAGCCTGACTGCGGAACTGAAGTAAATGGGCCATCGCCTCCGGCCAATTCATGAGCGGCCATCAATCGCAAATTCGCACGCATTTCATCGTCTGACGAACGGTAACTTGTCGCAGAAGGCCAGAGATCCTTCTTCTTCAGGCGAGCATTGACGCCAGTATCAAGATCCTTATTCATCTCGGCGATTTTCTTATCAACTTCTTGAGTGAATTCAGGAAGTACGCGACTGGAAAGCCGCTGAGCAGCAATCGCCTCGGCTTGACCGCGACGATTTTCGACTTCACCTCGAGCGATCGAATCAGCGATGCCGCCGAAAAGCGGAATGCCGCTGGCTCGAGTTGAGACGCCAGTCGTTGTGTTGTTGGCGGCTACCGAAATATCGGCTTGACCCGGAATGAATTTCGTTCCGTCAAACGTGACCGGCTTCCAAGCCTGGAAACGATGATAGCCCGACGTAAAGACTGTTGCGTCTTCAGTCACGCCTGTTGTGTTTGACTGCGAAACACCGTTCAACGTGATGTTGAAGTTGATTCCGTTGTTGTTTGGCTTCAGATCGACACCAGCCGTTGCAGTTGTCGTCTGCTGGCCGTTGACGTTCGCTCCCAACACATTGTCGTGAACGGGGCCCTGGTTCGTCTGAGTGTGATTAGCAATACGGGAAAGGAACTTCTCGCTAACAACAACTCGAAGATTGTAATTGAAGTAGTGAGTCGCCATTGCACTGGCAACACGATCGCCTCCATCTGGTGATGCCTTGCGAACTGCATCGAATGCTTTGCGAACTGCAGTTGCATCAGCCGTTGAGCGGCTCTCTTCAAACTTTTCTGTTGAAGCAACGAGGTTTGTCAGCTCCGCACGCAGTTTGTCAGCATCAACAGGTTGATCGACCACCGCCGTCACCTTGACGAAATCCGCAACCGCTTGTCGAAGTGCCACGAAACGCGATCCTTCGAGGAACTTGCGAATTTCTGGCGAAGTTGTTTCGGTTGGTGACAACTTGCTTTGAACTGCCGTCAACACCGGCAACGCATCTTTGCCTGCCTTCTTTTCGCTGACCAAGCTGACGATCTCGGACGAGCGAACATACGACAGCCACGCGGGACCATTCTTGACCGTCTTCAACTCGGCCTCGAGTTCTTGCAATGACTTGGAGAGGTCGGCCCGCGCGCCATCCAACCGAGCTGTTGCCGCTTTCTTCGGATCCAGAGCGAGCGTATCTAAAACAGCTTCGGCTAACGCTACTCGTCGGCCGAGTGCAGAATGCAAACTGAAAAGCGTTTCGTGAATGCTGCGATAGCGAGCATCCTTCAATGACGCTTCCATCGTTGCCAATTTCTTTTTGAGCACTTCCAATTGTTGTCGTTGGGCTCCGACGTCAGCCGTGCTCTCTGCATAAAACTTCGCGACATCTGCCGATGCCTGTGCGGCCCATTCTTTCCAATTTCCTTCCAGTGCTGCGAAGGCGTCTTCACCCAAAGAGTTTGGAACGTCTGTGGGAAGAATTCCGCGAAGTCCTGCTGCTACAGCAGGTTTTGCATCATCCAAAGCCCAAGAGGCAATCGTCGTTCCCAACGCAATCGTTGATGCTCCGCAAAGCGCCAGCCACTGTCGGCGCTGTTTGTGAGTTCTACCCAAGAAATTGTTTCGCTCTGTCACTGCATAGACTCCATCAGAAAGTGGGGGCGACTGGTTCAGCAGGGCTGTTCCGAGACATGAAATTTTCAGGAACGTGATTCACTATCGACTGCATCTCGCTGTCTTCCAGCGGCTTCTTCCCAATCTCCCGCTGCCATCAGGAGCCTGAAAAAACCGATCGAGTCACTCTCCATTTACCCAGAACTTGTTTGACGCCAATTGGATACGACACAAAGGACGGCAAAGCCCTGAACCTCCGGAGCTACTCAACTTGCGCAGTCTAGTTGGCCTCTTTTAGTGGTGCAATCGCTACAGTCGGCAACATAGGAGGTTTGTGCATGCGTGTCGCTTGCTGGCTTCTACGCTTTCCCTGTTTAGACTGCGTCAGAGTTTTCGCGAAATCGAATGAGTCGCCCACATTGGATCAATCGCGAGTCAATCACCGAAATCTGAAAACAGTAGATGTCACGTCGCTGTTCCAGAATGCTTTAGGGCACATTTCTTTTTTGCGTTTTCACAACTCGCTGAGACACTCAATGACATCAATGATTCCGACCGACGAAAGTCGTCGGCCGTTCCCGACGATCGGCACGATGTCATTCGTGACCGGCGTTGTGCTTTTGATGACTCACCAAAGCCTGGAATTGATTGCGGACTTTTGGGGTGGAACCGGGCGATACATCCTGATCGCACTCGCCGCTTACTTGATCCTTTGGGGAACCAAACAATTTGTTGGGGCTCTGTTGCCAAGCTGGGTTGTATCTCGCCTGCCGCGATGGAATCGTCATCGTATGGCGGTCACCGCTGAAGGAGTTGTGTACGTCATCATCATGAGCGTGATGTTTATCGGCTCGATCATTGGCAAATCAAATATGCTGATGCTCGTTTTTGCCATGATGATCGGGCCGTGGGTGATCAATGGCTGGATTGCATTCTCGATGTTGAAACAAACGCGAGTAAAGCGATTCTTGCCTCGCAGTGTGATGTCGGGAGAACTGGTCTCTGTCGAGATTGAGGTTGAGAATCGCAAGTGGTTGCTGACCTCGTGGCTGCTGGCCGCACGCGACGAAGTGGCTCATGCTCGTGATCAGTTCCACGCGTCCGTTTTATTTGTTCGCATTCCGGCGAAACAGAAGCGTCGCGGACACTACCAGGTTCGATTTAGTCAGAGAGGCGTTTACACGTTTGGCCCGATTGAGTTGTCGACGCACTTTCCATTGGGATTGGTTCAACGAGGTTTGGTCGTCAATGACTCTTCGAATTTAATCGTCCATCCAAGAGTCGGAAAATTGACGTCGCGTTGGCGTCATGATTTATGGAACGCGTCGGAGTTAACCGAACGACGCGTCACGCGAGCAGGCTTGTTTGATGACGAGTTTCATCGAATTCGCGAGTTTCGTGATGGGGACAACCCGCGTGCAATTCACTGGCGAACCACCGCTCGAAGCGGCGAATTGATGGTCCGCGAATATCATCAGTCGCGCGATCAAGACATGGTGGTACTCATTGAATTGTGGGAACCACCAAAACCGACAGCATCGGACTTCGATCGTGTGGAATTGGCCGTGAGCTTCGCCGCAACGATTGCATACGACCATTTGCGCCAGTCGCGAGATGCTCGACTCAAAGTGGTCGTCGCAGGAAGTGACGTGATCCGCTGCGATCAGCATAGCGGCGATGAAGCCTTGCTCGATCAACTGGCAAGAGTAACAGCCACACAAACGGCGGATGTACGACCATTGATTGCAGAAGTTGATCGATATCGCTCGGAGGGGACTCGGCTCGTCGTCATCTCAACGCGATCGCACTCAGACATGAGCCGCATTATTGGAGAATTGGCGACTCAGCCGAATAACACTTGCTTGACTGCCGACGTCGCAGTGTTGGCACCGTTCTTCGTGCTGGAGGATGACGTATGACAACAGTGGTGCAGTTCAGCTTGTTTGGGTTGGTCACGCTCGGCAGTGTCATGCTCGCGTTTGCGGAAGGAACCGGGTTTCCTGACGCGCTGACGATTCCGCTCTCGCTGTTGGCGCTCTTTGTATGCGATCGCTGGAAGCTGTTTCGATTATCAACACGTTGGGCAAACTGTTTGGGTTTGACCGCATTTAGCCTGGCGATTTGGGAATTGAGCGGTGGAGACATTGAGTCCCGTTTGCTGTCATTCGCGCACTTGCTGGTTTATCTGACGTGGATTTTGTTGTTCTTGGAAAAGACACCCCGGTTGTATTGGACTCTCTGCGCCATGGCCTTGCTGCACGTTGCACTGGGAGCCGTTCTAACTTCGTCAGGGACATTCGGAGCGTTGTTGGTTCTGTTTTTTATCGGCGAGATCTGGATGCTTACGGTCTTCACACTACATCGCGCACGGCAGCGATTTTCCGTGACGGACGAGTTGATCGACGTGAGCCTCGCAGCGGTTGACGGTTCAGCGACACGGCAAAACCAACAGACGGAATTCGATCGCCACGAACTCCTCGTCAAGCCGAAAAGCTATGTGGCCGTGACAAACACCTTTACTTGGAATCGGCGCAGCCGAGCATTCAGCGCTATTCAGATCGATCCGGATTTGTGGTGGATTAGTTGGCCTCTCGTCTCAGGCGTCGCTGGAACGGTGTTTTTCTCAGCGATCTTGGGATGCGTGTTCTTCCTTTTCACACCTCGAATCTGGATCGGCGATTTCACGGCGTTTGGAGATGAAGGAGACACTGCCTTACGTGACTTCAAAACCGGTTTCACAGATGAAGTTCATCTGGGCAACATCGGTCAAATTCTCGAAAGCTCGATGCCGGTTTTTGAAATGCGTTTGGTCGATCAGGAGAGTGGCCAAACAATTCTGCCTGCTGACTACGCTCATCAACTTGGACTCGAAGAGCCGCTGTTTCGCGGAACAGTGCTGGGCGAATACGAGAATGGAAAATGGCGCGGGTCGGTTTCGTCACAAGACATCGTTCGGCAATCACTCACTTCGCCGACAATCCCTGGAACCGTACGACAAGAGTTCTCGTTGGTTCCAACGGACTCGAACGTCCTGTTTGCCATGCCGCCGTATCTGGCCTGCAAACTCGAAAGTAGACAAGGTCAGGTATTGGAGCGTCGCCTGACGTCGGTGTTGTATCGGGACAATTCGATTTCAAGCCGTGAGCCGTTGAAGTACGTCGTCTTCTCGGAAAAGCATCCTACTGGAACTTCTCGCGAGAATGCGCGCGGAACAACCAACAGTATGGTCTATCGCAACGAACGGGACTTTTATGTCGCACTCCCGAAAAAGGGACTCGAGCGGCTGCAGGTGTTCGCCAAAGAAATTGCACAATCGGTTGATAAGCCTGACGCGACTCCGTTGGAAATCGCGCGACGCCTGGAACACCGCCTAAAGAATTCTGGTGAGTTTGGCTACACGCTCGACCTGTCGATCACAGACCCGTCGATCGATGTTGTGGAAGACTTTCTCTTCAATCGTAAGCAAGGACATTGCGAATACTTCGCTTCGGCACTGGCGCTGATGCTGCGGTCGGTTGATATCCCCGCCCGCTTGGTGAGCGGCTTCAAGGGGGGCGATCTCAATGAAGGTACTGGGTACTTTGTCGTTCAACAGCGGCATGCGCACGTTTGGGTTGAAGCCTATTTGGATCGGACCTGGGTGGTCTTCGATGGAACTCCCGCGTCACGTGAGGAGAGCGTGAACTCACTCGCACCAAAGAAGAGCCTTTATCGACGAATCGTCGATTTCTTCACCGGCATTTGGTCACACCATGTGCTCGGCATGAACATGACGAAGCAAGACGCGAACGTCTACACGCCGATCAAGGAAATGGCGTCAGAGGCAATGGAGTCGTTGAACGACGAGTTGGAGGAAATCAAAGAGAATGGCTTTAACTTCTCACGCGTGATGTCGTCGCCGATCTTCGGGTTCATGATCACCGGCCTTTGCCTCGGCGGGTTGGTCTGGTTGGTCGTCAGCCGACGATTAGTTCGTCGATCCGCAGGTGGTCCAGGTTTATGGAGACAACTTCGCAATCTGCTGGCGTGGATATTGCCTCAAGAGACGACGAT
>CAIJTL010000222.1 GCA_903823545.1 uncultured Planctomycetaceae bacterium | reverse complement strand
GCCGAAGCAAACAACCAAAGCCTCAAGGATGGATCGAGGCTCTTGAGCGCCTATCTGCTGAAGACCGGCGAGAAGATTTGGATCATCACAGAAGCCGAGGACGAGAACGGCCACCGGATCGCTAGCACCGGAATTTTACCTTCGGAGTATTAGGTCCATCGACTGAAGTGGACGAAAGCAGAACACCATGACCAAGACCCTCGAAGCCTTCATCGCCGATCTATCCAGTTCAGACCGGCTGGTTCGCATCGAAGCGATTTGGACCCTGAAGAAACTCGGCGAATCGGCACGGCCTGCGGTTCCGGCTCTCAAGGTTGTCATGGCCGACACGAGTGAGCCGTACCTTCAGATCATGGCTGCTGGAACCATCAGCAGGATCGCCTCTGAAGACCCTTCGCCAACGCCAGTGCTGGTTCAAGGGCTGAAGGATACGGTGAGTCTACACCGAGTAGCAGCTATCGAATTCCTTGGTGAGCGGCGTAGCAAGAACGCTGTTCTGAATGCGATGACGCTCTTGAGCGACGACGACTTCCTCGTGAGATTTGCGACCGGGAAAGCCATCGGCAAGGTTGTAGGTGACTACTTTCACGCTGTCGCAATTTGCGTGGCGATGCTCAAGGACGATAGCGAAACGAACCGGCTTATCGCCGCTGAATGCCTTCTGAGCATTCGTCGTTATGTCCAAGATCATCTTGACTTGTTGACGATGGCGATGGCTGACTGTTCATGGCAGGCAAGAATCGACATTGAGCAAGTGCTGGCTGAACTTCGACGCAGTATTGGGAGTGAACCATGAATGACTTTGATGAGGACGACCAGGAGTGTGACGCCGACGAATTCGACATCGAATCGTTTCGCAGTGTGGTTCTTTCGCATTGGAAGTACCTGAGCAGGAGCAACATCTCCAATTGGGCGATCCACAAACGAGACGACAACGTGTGGCAGATCGGCGCTGCTCCCGTGTTCCAAGAGTGTTACGGCGGCACCGACGACGGCAAGCGAGTCTGGAGCGCATTTGAATTCGACATCATGGACTTCCTCGCAGAGCCGGAACTCGTCGTCGAGGAATGCGGGGCAATGAGTTTTGAAGAAGCAACGAACACACGCCCATTTGTCGGATTCGTTGGCTCCTACAAGGGGCAACCATTTGTTTTCCAATTGAACCTGGAGCCAATCCCCAACACCGAGCCGCTCGAAATCGTGGACACGATCCAGGACGTAGTGCGACCTTACAACGGAGAGCCATCATGAGCATCGTGATCGAAGTAAGTGAATCGAACTTTGAAGCCGAAGTCATCAAATCGCCGGTGCCGGTAGTGGTGGACTTCTTCGGCGAGCATTGCGGCCCGTGCCGAATGCTCAAACCTGTTCTTATCGCACTGGCCGAGAGCATGGGTGACAGCGTAAGGATCGTCACCGTCGATGTCGCAGCCAATGAGCGGCTCGTCAGCGATTATCGCATCAGTGCCGTGCCGACTTTGATTGTTTTTCGGGACGGCGAGGAGCGTGATCGGATGGTCGGCCTCAAGGACATGAAGTATTTGATGGAGGCGTTGGCGGTATGACACCAAGCAAGCTGAACGTCGCCTATTCATACTCGTGGCTGCTGCCATCTGGAGACACAGCGCTGGCTCGTTCGATCATCGAGTCCTTGAGGCAATACGCCATCGACCTTGGCAGCGAGGCCGTTGGACCCGTGATCGTGCTGACTGGCACCGAGGCCCAGGCCGTTCGGTCAAATGCCGATCACGTCATCATGTTCACGGCCATCGTCCCGAACGCCAAGAGTGATGCTGGCCCGCAGAGATATGGCCTGGGCTTTTCACCCGAAGAAAATGTCTGGTCATGGAGTGGGATCGTAAGAGTGTCCAGCTTCAAAGAAATCAGCGGAATGATGGTCCACGCCGCATCTCTGGGCATTGTCGTCGGGACGACGTTCGCCGGTATGGTGATGGAGTACAAGAAGAACGCAGCAGGCGAGATCAAAATCGAGCAACGACCCGCATTTGACCCGGACACGTTTTGAGGTCGTTCCTGCATAGAGTTGAGAGTTGTCAGGCAACTTTTACAGAATTGAATTCAAATCAATTCTGACCTGAAAAGTTGAGAACTTCAGAGTCTCATCCCCCACCACCCCGCCCATGCGATCTCTTCTTT
>CAIJTL010000221.1 GCA_903823545.1 uncultured Planctomycetaceae bacterium | reverse complement strand
GACGGTCGATTTCGCCGAAGTCTTTGCGAAAGTCCCTGAAATTGCAAAGAACGATCCGACCATTTTTACGACGATCTGCCTGCTGTTATTCGTCGGAGCGATGGGCAAGTCGGCACAGTTTCCGCTGCATGTTTGGTTGCCGGACGCGATGGAAGGGCCCACTCCAGTTTCGGCTCTGATTCACGCGGCGACGATGGTGACGGCGGGCGTCTACATGGTTGCTCGAAGCACGCCACTCTTCATGCACTCTCCGACTGCTCAGATGGTTGTCAGCGGCATCGGAGCGACGACTGCGTTGCTGGCCGCGCTGACAGCCCTGACGCAGTATGACCTCAAGCGAGTGCTCGCGTATTCGACGGTGAGTCAACTCGGCTTCATGTTCATGGCGTTAGGAGCCGCAAGCACGAGCCCCAAGCTGGCGACGTTTGCGGTAACGGCTGCTATGTTCCATCTCTTCACTCACGCGTTCTTCAAAGCTCTTCTGTTCCTCGGAGCTGGTAGCGTGATGCACGCGATGGGCGATGTGATCGATATGCGGCGATTCAGCGGCTTGCGACACGTCATGCCACACACTCACCGAACGTTCTTGATCGGCTCGTTAGCCTTGGCTGGTTGTCCGTTACTCGCGGGCTTCTGGAGCAAGGACGAAATTCTGGTCGCACTGTTTGAAGGAACGAAAGCAGGCGGGCACGAGACGTTCTTCACTGTGATCCTGGCCGTTGCCGTTGTGACTGCGTTTTTGACTGCGTTCTACACGTTTCGTGCTTACAACATGACATTCCTCGGTGAAGAGAAGTTTCCTGAAGAGGCCCATCATCCGCATGAGTCTCCGCCGGTCATGACCGTTCCGTTGTATGTCCTCGCCGGTTTTTCGGTGCTGATAGGTTTGTTGCTGGGGCCAACCGGCGTCTATGCACATGCATTGGGGCAGTCACCCGTTTTGGAACATGGCGATCATCCTCATAGTGCCATGCTCATGGGGCTGAGTTGTGTGATCTTCGCCTCGGCATTTGGTTTAGCTCGTTGGATGTATGTGGTGGCACCAAGCGTGCCGGTTCAATTAGAGTCGACGTTGCGGCCGCTCCATCGTTTGTCTCTGGGCAAGTTCTTCTTGGACGAACTCTTTACATATTTGATTGTGAAGCCGGTGAAGGTTATCGCGTTGCTTTGCACGCTGTTCGACAAGTACTTGATCGACGGCCTGCTCGATTTTATTGGGTCGTTGCCAGCGACGGTTGGGCGATTAGTTCGACCGATTCAAAACGGGTTTGTGTCGAACTATGCGTGGGTCATGTTGCTCGGCTTTGTCATGTTTTTGATTCAGATGTTGCGAGCGTGGGCGGGTTAAAACCGTCGCACAGGCGGCTCGCCTGTGAGTTCATCCGATAAGCGAGCAGGCGAGCCGCCTGCTCAACGACTTCAGATAAATCAGACAACAACATGCTGCTTCTTTCGATCATTGTTCTTCCGTTGGTCGCTGCCGTGTTGCTCGCCCTATTGGGGGGCGATCGCGCGGTTGCTCGCTGGATCGCTTTGCTGACAGCGGTCGGGACGCTGGCGTTGACGGTGGGACTCTTTGCCAGAATGCAGTCGCATGCCAGCGGCATCGAATTGGTGCAAAACAAGAGCATCGTCGATAGTCCAGTGCGCCCTCGAGTTGAGTGGCGTCGGACTTGGATGACGATCGGCGAAATCACACAAGAAAGGTCAGTTGCTCAAGATGAAATCGCGGCGGAGAAGAACGAAGCCGGCGAGACCAAGGCAGCAGAGACCGAAATCATTCGAACTCCGGTGCGTTTAGAGTTCTATCTTGGAGCAGACGGTATCAGCGTGATGATGTTGATGCTGACTGCGATTTTGACCGTTTCCGCTGTGCTCATTTCATGGGAAGCGATTCAAGAGCGAGCGACCGAGTTTTACATTTGTTTGCTCGTGCTCGAAGCGGGAATGCTGGGAGCGTTTCTCGCTTTTGATCTGCTGTTGTTCTACGTCTTCTTTGAATTCACGCTGATTCCACTGTTCTTTTTGGTTGGGATTTGGGGTGGATCTCAGCGACAGTTTGCGGCCTATCGGTTCTTCATCTACACGCTCGCTGGCAGCATGATTACGTTGATGGGTTTGGTCGCATTGGTGATGAAGGTGATGCAAGATGGTCTCACCGCAACCCCATTTTCGATTCCAGACATCGCTGCGGCGTTGCAACAGCATCCGTTACCGGACAATTGGCAGATTGCCTTGTTGCTCGCGTTATCGGCGGGTTTCGTGATCAAGGTTCCGCTGTTTCCGTTTCATACATGGTTGCCGTTGGCTCATACGGAAGCCCCCACGGCGGGCAGCGTGTTGCTAGCCGGTGTGTTGTTGAAGTTGGGAACTTACGGATTCCTTCGCATTTGCCTCCCTTTGCTGCCGGTGGCAGTCGCTGGCTTTGGAGTACCCGTCTTTGGAACGATGGCCGTGATTGGAATTGTTTACGGGGCACTTGGAGCACTCGCACAAAGCGATATCAAAAAGCTGGTCGCGTATAGCTCTGTGAGCCACCTTGGATTTTGTGTGTTGGGGATCTTTGCACTGAACTCCGAAGGGATCACTGGCGGTGTCATGCAGATGATCAACCACGGACTTTCGACGGGGGCGTTGTTCTTGTTGGTCGGGATGGTTTATGACCGCTACCACACACGTGAATTGAGCGAACTGGGTGGTTTGGCAACTCGCTTGCCGATTTTGTCTGTCTGTATGGTTTTCATTTGCATGGCCAGCGCTGGGTTGCCGGGACTGAATGGCTTTGTTGGCGAAATGCTCGCATTGATTGGGATGTTCAAAGCGAAGCCACTTTATTCGGCCATTGGGGCGTCCGGTGTGGTGCTCGGCGCCTGGTACTTGCTCGACATGCTGCGTCGCGGATTCTTCGGTCCGCTGAAGGAACCCGCCTCAACAAATGGTCCAATTCATGACATCAATATTCGCGAACTGCTGGCAGTCGGACCGTTGATGGTTCTTTGCTTATGGATCGGCGTGAATCCAAAGCCCTGGATTGACACGATCGCAAATGACGTGCGAGGTGTTGTGAAGCTTTATCCGCAGGCCGAGGTGGCGAAAACTGAAGTCGCGGTGTCTCTCGAATCAAGCGAACCGTCGGTCGCCGTGAAGCGTGAGCAAGCAATTGAAGTTCCGTAAGAGTGATTTTGTCCTTGAATCTTGAATTGAATCAGACGGGCATGCGGTCCGTTCTACCTGAAGTTTTTCGGAGTGACTCGTGTTTCAGCATCTCACTAACGCCATCGGTTTGATTCTGCCTGAGGTTGTGCTGCTGGCAGCGGCGGTTGTGAATTTTGCGGTTGGACCATTTCTTGTCGGTGAAAGCGGACAGGCACCAAATGGCCTGCGACATCGATGGGGGATTTGGTCGTTAATGGCGCTGGGGATTGCTGGCTGGCTGTGGCTTGCCCCCGTTCCAGTTGTTGAAGCAAGTCACCTTTCTCCGTTTCAGTCGGATGCTCTGGTCTGGTTCGTTCGGATGGTAACTCTGGTGACAGGTGCCGTTTTAGTTTTGGTCAATTGGAACCAAACCGCTGATCGTGATTCTGCGGAATCACAAGCATGCTTACTGCTGATTCTTGCGGGAGCGAATCTGATCTCGCTGGCTAATGATCTCGTTGTGCTTTTTTTGGCGCTCGAACTGGTCAGCATTCCAACCTACGTTTTCTTGTACTTGGCACGTCGAGATGCCTCGGGACAAGAAGCGACTCTGAAGTATTTCCTGCTGAGCGTCTTTTCTTCCGCGTTGGTCTTGTACGGTTTCAGCTTCTTATATGGAGCTGCGGGAACCACCAATTTGAACGCCATCCATCAAGCTCTAACCGCGAACGAATTCCAGCCGATGCCAGCGATGTTGTTGGTGAGCATCGCAACGATCGTTGCTGGACTGGCCTTTCGAGTTACAGCAGTGCCTTTTCACTTTTACGCTCCCGACGTGTTCCAGGGGACCGCGAATTCAGCAGCAGCAGTCTTGAGCGTTGTTCCAAAGGTGGCTGGAATGGTCGCGCTCGTGCGAGTGCTCGGCCAGCCGTCCGTTGAGGCCGCAATTCATGAGGGCTATTGGAATATCGGGGCGAAGAGTGGCGGAATGATTTATTTGCTCGCCATTGCAACGATG
>CAIJTL010000220.1 GCA_903823545.1 uncultured Planctomycetaceae bacterium | reverse complement strand
TGCTCTCTCTCTCAAGACCCTCATCGTCATCTGACGGTGAGGGTTTTTTGTTGCGCGCCGACTTGCTGAAATGCGAACGTGTATTTGTCTTGCCGCTTTGCTTGAAGGAGTCAGCATCATGCATTCGTCGTCTGTCGTCCGTTTTCCGTTTTCTATTGTGGTGACGCTGGTCACGTTGTTGTCGTTTTTAGGCAACTCGCAGGGAGCCGATGAGAAGATCGCTCGGCCAGTGAAGTTGATCTTCGATACAGACATGGGAAATGACATCGACGATGCGTTGGCGCTCGGCGTGATTCACGCTTTGCAGAGTCGAGGCGAATGCGAACTGCTGGCGGTGACGCTCAGTAAAGACAACGATTTTGCCGGGCCGTTTGTTGATTTGGTTAACACGTTCTATGGTCGTGGCAACATTCCGATTGGAGTTGTGAGAAACGGTAAAACTCCAGAAGACAGTCGTTATCTGACCGAGCCGGTCAAAGCGATGGACAATGGCCAGCCACGTTATCCACATGATTTACGAAGTGGCAAAGACGCGCCGGAAGCGGTTGGCCTGTTGCGAAAGATTCTGGCCGAGCAGCCGGATGGTTCAGTTGCATTGTGTGTCGTTGGGTTTTCGACAAACGCCACTCGACTGCTCGATTCGACTCCGGACAAGTTCTCGCCGCTGACAGGCAAAGAGTTGGTCACACGCAAAGTGAGCGTCCTTTCGATGATGGCCGGAATGTTTAGCCAAACGGGACGAGTCAAAGAGTACAACGTTTACATTGACTCCCCCGCTGCTTCAAAAATCTTTTCTGAATGGCCAACACCGCTCGTGGCCAGCGGTTTTGAAATTGGGTTGGCGATCAAGTTTCCCGCGTTCAACATCGAGCGAGATTTTTCCTACGTAAAGCATCATCCGCTCAAGGAGGCATACGGGCTTTACCAGAAGATGCCCTATGACCGCGAAACATGGGATCTCACTTCCGTCTTGTATGCCGTGCGGCCCAATCATGGTTATTTTGGCTTGTCGCCAGCAGGGCAGATTCGAGTCGATGAGAAAGATGTGACGCAGTTCGATGTCTCTGAAACGGGTCGGCAGAAGTATCTGACGGTAACGCCAGAACAAATCGCTCGCGTTCGAGAGGCACTGATCCAACTGGCGAGCCAACCGCCGACGAAGTAGCAGTTGCGATTGAACGCGGACATCAATCAGCTCGCTCCGTGATTGTCGGGAACTCAACATGTCTCAATCGTTGGCGCATTCGGCAAGCGATCTCAAGCAAGAGCCAGGCACATTGCCGGTGCTGATTTGCTTCGTTGATGTGGAACGCCGATATCGATTCAACGACGGCGCGTGGCTGGATTGGTTTGGAGTTCCTGCGTCGTCGCTGGCTGGCAAGCTCGTCGTTGATGTCATTGGCGAGCAACGCTACCGAGTCGTCTCTCCGTTCATCGATCTTGCGTTGGCCGGTAAGCAAGTGGCCTTTGAGACGATGATTCCAACGACCGACGGACATCTTCGACATGGTCAAGTTGTCTACGTTCCGCAGACGGGAGCCGATGGAAAGGTCAGTGGATTTTACGCGTTGGTGACAGACATCACTGAATGGAAACGGAGTCAACAAGCGGAGAAAGATTCGCAGGCACTTTATCAATCGCTCGTCGATCATTTGCCGCTCTGTTTGACTCGTAAAGACCGTGATGGGCGAGTGACTTTTGCGAATCGAGCCTTCTACCAACTGAGTTGTAAGACCGCAGACGAAGTGTTGGGCAAGACAGATTTTGATTTCTACCCGCAGGAATTGGCGGCGAAGTATCGGAATGATGACCTTCGAGTGATGACGTTGCAGGAAACGTTTCGTGACATCGAAGCACACCGCACACCGGCTGGTGAATTGCGGTACGCCGAAGTTCTGAAGGCACCGGTTCACGATGCGTCAGGACAAGTTGTCGGCGTTCAAGTCCTGTTTTGGGATGTGACTGATCGCAAGCGAGCCGAAGAACAGCTTCAAGACTCGCAAGCGCTGTATCGGTCGCTTGTTAACAACCTTCCAATGTGCATTTTGCGAAAAGACCGTAACGGTCGGATCACTTTCGCGAACAATGAGTTCTACCGATACAGCGGTAAGACCGAAGAAGTGACGATCGGAAAGACCGACTTTGATTTTTATCCGCACGAACTCGCATCCAAGTATCAGCGCGATGATTTGCGAGTTCTTGAGCAGGGCGAAAGCTTCAGCGACATTGAAGCGCATCGCACACCAGAGGGCGTACAGAAGTACGTGCAAGTCTT